>JBQCEF010000257.1:0-6863 GCA_051960495.1 Nocardioides sp.
CGCGGACGCGAGCGGGGATGGGGTCAGCTCTTCATGTCGGTGTGGATTCTGCTGGACCGTTGCCGACCGCGCAACCGGTTTCGCTCGTCCGTGATGGACAGGCCCGTGGGCAGGGACGATGCTGGCAGCGTGACGGAGCCCGACCTGCTCGCCTGGGAGCCGGACGAGGAGGACCTCGCGTTCCTCGACGTCTACGGCGACTGGGAACCGCTGACGCCGCATGAGCTCGCCGGGCTCATGGACGGCTTCCCGCACCCGTGGTGGATCGTGGGCGGCCACGCGATCGAGGCGTTCACCGGCGTACGACGCTTCCACGAGGACATCGACCTGGTGGTGTTCGCCGAGCACGCGACCGCCCTGCGCGGCCAGCTCGGACACCGCTTCCACCTGTGGTGCAACGACGGCGGCACGTTCCGCGTCCTCGACGACGAGCACCCCGAGCTGCTCGCGCCGCTGTGCCAGATCTGGATGCGGGAGAACGCCCGGTGCCCGTGGCGAGTCGACTGCATCACCAACCCGAGCCGCGACGGCCGGTGGGTCTCCCGACGCGACGACACGCTCGAGGCGGACCTCGCGGACGTGACCTGGGTGGCCGACGACGGGATCCGGTACCTCAACCCCGAGGTCGCCCTGCTGTTCAAGGCACGTCAGAAGCGCGCCAAGGACGAGGTCGACCTCGGCAACGCGCTGCCGCTGATGACGCCTGGTCAGCGCGACTGGCTGCGCGTCAACGTGCACCGGACCTACGGCGACGACCACCCGTGGCTGCCCCGGCTGTCCGCCGGGAACGACTGACGCGCCGCGGTCATCCCTCGGCCGGCCGGAGCAGCCCGCTGGTGATCGTGTCGTAGGTGAACTCGGCGAACCGATCCAGGTCCCAGCCGCGGCGCAGGACGAGCACCTCGTAGATCTCCGGTGACGTCACCGCGAAGAGCAGGTCCGCGGCGTGCTCGTGGGTGATGCCCGGGCGCAGGTGGCCTCCGTCGTACAGGTAGCCGGCATTGTCGCTCATCCGGCGCAGCCGCTCGGCGTCCATCTTCTCGTAGACCCGTTTCATCGCGGGGTCCGTGGCGCCGGCGTCGCGCACGAGCAGCAGGATCGGGGCGACGCGCGGCGCCACCTCGGTTGCCAGCCGCGACCAGCCCCGTACGACGACCCGGGGGTCGGTCTCCGCGCGGAGCCGGTCCGAGCGGGTCTCGGCAGCCTCCGGACCGGCCCCCCGCAAGGCGTCGTCCCGCAGTGCGCGCACCAGCCCGGTCTTGCCGCCGAAGGACTTGTACACCGTCTCGGCCGAGACGCCCGCGGCGTCGGCCACGGCCGCCACGGTCGTGGCTGCGTAGCCGTCGGCGAGGAACCGGGACCGGGCCGCGTCGAGGACCCGGCGTCTCCTCGCAGCCGCCTCAGCGCGCCGGCGGGACGAGTCGTAGGGACGGGTCTTGACGGCTCCGTGCACGCGGTCGCACACTCCTTTTAGTTACAGATGACTGTAACAAAAACAGACGGAGGGTGACGTGAACCTCGAGGCAACCGCGGACAGGCCGTTCGCGGAGCGTCTTCGTGACGCGACCAACTCACACGACGTGGAGCAGCTGGTCGCCTGCTTCGCGCCTGACTACGTCAACGAGACCCCGGTCCACCCGGCTCGTGGTTTCGTCGGCCGGGACCAGGTGCGGCGCAACTGGGAGCAGATCTTCGCCGGTGTCCCGGACCTGCGGACGGAGCTCGTGCGCAGCTGCCAGGACCAGCGCACCGTGTGGGCAGAGCTGGAGATGAGCGGCACCCGCCGCGACGGCACGCCCCACCTGATGCGCGGGGTGAGCATCTTCGAGCTCGACGACTCCGGGCGTGCCGCCCGGGTGCGGTTCTACCTCGACCCTGTCGACGACTCCGACGTCACGGTGGACGAGGCCGTGCGTCGCCTGACGCATCACGCCGGGCGATGATCCTGGTCTGCGGGGGCACGGGACTGCTCGGCTCGCGCGTGGCCAACGGCCTGGTGGCCGATGGTCAACAGGTCCGGGTACTGAGCCGGGGACTGACGACGGCGCGGGTGCCGCTCGACCCGGCCGTCGAGCTGGTGATCGGCGATGTCCGGCAGCCGGAGTCCCTCGCTCCGGCGCTGGAGGACGTCGACGTGGTGGTCCTGGCGGTGCAGGGCTTCGCGGGGCCCGGCGGGGGGAGTCCGCGCACGGTGGACCTCGACGGAGGCCTCGCCGTCGTGGCGGCGGCGGAGCGTCAGGGCGCCGACGTGGTGATGCTGTCGGTGGCCAATGCCTCGGCCACCAGCCCGCTCGAGATCGCGCGGATGAAGTACGCCGTGGAGGAGCGGCTGCGTGCCGGGACCGTGCCCTGGACCATCGTGCGCGCGGACGCGTTCGCGCAGACCTGGATCGGCGTCCTGGTCGAGACCGCAGGTTCCTCACGCCGGCCGCTGGTGTTCGGCGATGCCGACAACCCCATCTCGTGGGTCGACGTGGACGAAGTCGCGGCGCTGGTACGACGCGCGGTGCTCGACCCGTCCCTGCGTGGACGGGTGCTCGACATCTGCGGCCCCGAGGCGCTCACGCTCGAGCAGCTCGCCCGACTGGTGATGGCGACGCGTGGCTGGCCGGGGGAGCCGCGTCGTATCCCCCGCCTCGGACTCCGGGTGATGGCGCTCGCGACGGCGCTGGTCCGACCCGACCTTGCCCGCCAGGCGCGGGCTTCCCTCGCCATGGACCGTCTCCCTGCAGCCGACGACCACCGCACCCGCGAGGAGGTCCCGGGCCTCCCCGCCACGCCGGTGAGCCAGGTGGTCTCCGCGGCTCGAGCCGGGCCTGACCAGTCGGGATGAGCCGCCCTCGCGACGAGCCCGTACCCTGGTAAATGCAATGAACGACGCATCCCGCACGGCCGCGCCCGCCCAGGGTGCCGTCTACCTCGACCACGCCGCCTCGACCCCGATGTACGCCGAGGCCGTCGCCGCGATGACCGAGCAGCTCACCCACGTCGGCAACCCCTCGTCGTTGCACGCGCCGGGCCGTGCCGCCCGCCGGGTCGTCGAGGAGTCCCGCGAGCGCATCGCCGCCGCGATCGGCTGCCGGCCCGGCGAGCTGGTGTTCACCTCCGGCGGGACCGAGTCGGACAACCTCGCGGTCAAGGGCGTGTTCTGGGCCCGCCGCGACGCGGACCCGCGCCGGACCCGGATCCTCTCCACCGCGGTGGAGCACCACGCCGTGCTCGACGCGCTGCACTGGCTCGGCGAGCACGAGGGCGCCGAGGTCGAGCTGCTCCCGGTCGACCACCTCGGCCGCGTCGACGTCGAGGCGCTGCGCTCCTCGATCGAGCGCGACCCCGGGTCGGTGGCGCTGGTGAGCGTGATGTGGGCGAACAACGAGGTCGGCACCGTGCAGCCGGTGGCCGAGGTCGTCGAGGTCGCGCACGCCCACGACATCCCGGTGCACACCGACGCGGTCCAGGCCGTCGGGTCGGTCCCCGTCGACTTCGCCGCCAGCGGCGCGGACCTCCTGACGTTGACGGCGCACAAGCTCGGTGGTCCCTACGGGGTCGGCGGGCTCGTCGTACGCCGGCAGCTGGACCTCGTCTCGCAGCTGCACGGAGGCGGCCAGGAGCGCGACGTGCGCTCGGGCACCATCGACGCACCGGCCATCGTCGGGTTCGCCACGGCCGTCGAGCTCGCCGCGAAGCACCAGGCCGAGCGGTTCGAGCGGATCTGCGCGCTGCGCAACGACCTGGTGCGCCGGGTCGTCGAGCGCGTGCCGGACGCGGCGGTCAACGGCGATCCCGAGTGCTCGGCGGAGCACCGGCTCCCGGGGAACGCCCACCTGACCTTCCCCGGCTGCGAGGGCGACTCGCTGCTGATGCTGCTCGACGCCCGCGGCATCGCCTGCTCGACGGGCTCGGCCTGCTCCGCGGGCGTGCCGCAGCCCTCCCACGTGCTCCTCGCGATGGGCCGCGACTCCGAGCAGGCCCGTTCGTCGCTGCGGTTCAGCCTCGGGCACACCTCCACGGCCACCGACGTCGACGCGCTCGTCGACGCGATCGCCCCGGTGGTCGAGCGCGCCCGCGCGGCCGGTGCTGCCGCCGGGCTCGGGGCGAGCCGGAAGGCCGCGGGCTGAGCATGCGCGTCCTTGCTGCCATGTCCGGCGGCGTCGACTCGGCCGTCGCCGCCGCCCGCGCCGCGGAGGCCGGCCACGAGGTCACCGGCATCCACCTGGCGCTCTCGCGCAACCCGCAGTCCTACCGCACCGGCGCCCGCGGCTGCTGCACGATCGAGGACTCCAACGACGCCCGTCGCGCCGCCGACGTGATCGGGATCCCCTTCTACGTCTGGGACATGAGCGACCGGTTCCACGAGGACGTGGTCGAGGACTTCATGGCCGAGTACGCCGGCGGCCGCACCCCGAACCCGTGCCTGCGCTGCAACGAGAAGATCAAGTTCGCCGCCGTCCTCGAGCGCGCCCTCGCGCTCGGCTTCGACGCGGTCGTCACCGGCCACTACGCCCAGCTGCGCACCGGCGCCGACGGGCTCATCGAGATGCACCGCGCCGTCGACATGGGCAAGGACCAGTCCTACGTCCTCGGCGTGCTGACCCAGGACCAGCTCGCCCACGCGCTGTTCCCGCTCGGAGACTCCCGCAAGGAGGACGTGCGGGTCGAGGCCGAGCGGCGCGGGCTGGCCGTCGCGCAGAAGCCCGACAGCCACGACATCTGCTTCATCAGCGACGGGGACACCGGCGGCTGGCTGCGGGAGAAGCTCGGCTCCGGGTCGGGCGACATCGTCGACCACGCGACCGGTGAGGTCCTCGGCCACCACGAGGGCGCGTTCGGGTTCACGATCGGCCAGCGCAAGGGCCTGCGGATCGGCCGTCCCGCCGACGACGGCAAGCCGCGCTACGTGCTCGACATCGAGCCGGTGTCGGGCACCGTGACGGTCGGGCCGCGCGAGGAGCTCACCGTCGACCGGATCGACGGCTTCCGGCCGCGCTGGTGCGGGACCGTGCCCGGCGAGCCGCTTGAGGGCACCGTGCAGCTTCGGGCGCACGGCGACGAGCACCGCGCCCGGGTCGCGGTCACCGGCGACGAGGTGCTGATCGAGCTGCACGACCCGGCGCAGGGGATCGCTCCCGGGCAGGCCGCGGTGGTGTACGACGGGTCGCGGGTGGTCGGCTCGTGCACGATCACCCAGGCCGTCCGGGTCGCGGCCACCGCGCGCTGAGCAGGCCGCGAGCATCAGTGAGACGATCGGCGCCATGCGCATCGCGGTCCTCGACGACTACCAGCACATCGCCCTGTCCATGGCGGACTGGTCGGTGCTCGACGCAGACATCGACGTGTTCACCGACCACGTCGCCGACCCGGACGCGCTCGTCCGCCGGCTGACGCCGTACGACGTGGTGGTGCTGATGCGCGAGCGCACCACTTTTCCCGCTGAGGTCATCCACGCGCTTCCCGCGCTGCGCCTCATCGTCACCACCGGCCGGCGCAACGCCGCCGTGGACGTCGAGGCGGCGCGCGAGCGCGGCATCACGGTGTGCGGCACCGACAGCCTGGCCACCGCCCCCGCCGAGCTGACCTGGGCCCTGGTGCTCGGGCTGTCGCGCCACCTGGTGACCGAGGACCGCAACGTGCGCGAGGGCGGCTGGCAGACCACGCTGGGCCGCGACCTCGCGGGCCGCACGCTCGGCGTCGTCGGGCTCGGCCGGATCGGCAGCCAGGTCGCGCGGGTGGGGCGGGCCTTCAGTATGGACGTGCTGGCCTGGAGTCGCAGCCTCACCCCGGAGCGGGCCGCCGTGGCCGGCGCCCGGGCCGTGGACCTGGACAGCCTGCTCGCGCAGTCCGACGTCGTCACTGTCCACCTCGTGCTGGCCGAGGGCACCCGCGGCCTGATCGGCCGCCGCGAGCTCGGCCTGATGCGGCCCGACGCCCTCTTGGTCAACACCTCTCGTGCGGGCGTCGTCGACACGGACGCGCTGCTCGACGCGCTGGCCGGGGGACGGCTCGGGGGAGCCGGGCTCGACGTGTTCGACGAGGAGCCGCTCCCGGCCGAGCACCCGCTGCGGACGAGCCCGCGGACGCTGCTCACGCCGCACGTCGGCTACGTCACCGAGGGCGTCTACCGGACGTTCTTCACCGGCGTCGTGGAGGACATCGCCGCCTACGCGGAGGGCGCCCCGATCCGGGTGCTGTGAGCGGGGTAGGTTCGCCCGTGTGACGACCGCGACCGCCATCGGCTCGATGCCCGGCACGGCGTACGACGAAGCCGTACGGATCGTGCTCGGCGAGCTGCCGGACCTGCCGCACGTGCCCGAGCTGCCGGCCCGCGGCCCGCACGCCGACCTGACCGGACGCACGCTCGCGATCGCCGCGGGACTCGGCGCCGACCTCCCGCCGGCCGGCTGGCGGCTCACCGGTGCGCCGACGGCGGCCGGTGTCGACCACCGGCGCGCGATCTCGTTGCTCGCCCAGGACCTCGACGTCGTGGAGGAGCTCACCCAGGGCTACCGCGGCCGGTTCAAGACCCAGCTCACCGGCCCGTGGACGCTCGCGGCCACGGTCGAGAAGCCGCGCGGCGACCGGGTGCTGTCCGACCACGGCGCCCGCCGCGAGCTGGCCGAGGCGCTCGCCGAGGGCGTGCTCGCGCACGTCGCGGACCTACGGCGCCGGATCCCCGAGGCGGAGCTGCTGGTGCAGGTCGACGAGCCCGCGCTGCCCGCCGTACTGACCGGCAAGGTGCCGACCGCGTCCGGCTTCCACCGGCACCGCTCGGTCGACCTGCCGCAGGCCTCGCCGGCGCTCGAGGAGGTCTTCGCCGCGATCAGCGAGTCCGGCGCCACCCCGGTCGCGCACTGCTGCGCCGCCGA
>JBQCEF010000258.1:0-5704 GCA_051960495.1 Nocardioides sp.
TCGATGTCGAGCAGGTTCACGCGGATGTCGCCGGCGATGACGATGCCCTTGTCGAGCACCCGCTCGAGGATGTCGGCGAGGTTGGCCGGCTGGGGTCGCGAGCTCGCCCCGGCCATCGGCGGGTTGTAGGGGCGAGAGCTCGGTACCGCTGAGCCCGGAGCCTGCTCAGACATCAGCTCTCCTGCCCGGGCGTGCCGCGGCCGTACCTGCGCAGCCGCCGGTAGCCCTCGAGCTCCCCGTCCTCGTCGAGCGTGACCTCGTAGAGCGCCAGCACGTCCGTGGTGTCCGGGATCCGGCGGACCTCCACCACCTCGACCTCCACGCGCCAGCCGTCGTCGGTGCGCTCGAGGCCGGTGACGCCCTCGGCCTCCCGGCCGGTGAGCGCGAGCAGCTGCTGTGCGGCGCCCGCCGCGATCGCGACCCCGGACTTCCGCTTCGGGGCGGACACGCGCGGCGCCGACGTCCGCCCCGCGGCCGACTTCTTCGCAGGAGACTTCTTGGTCGTCGACTTCGTCGTACCGGACTTCTTGGCGGTCGACTTCTTGGTCGTCGAGTCGTCGCTCGACGCCTCGTCCGACGACTGCGTCGTGCTGCTCTTCTTCGCGGCCGCGCTCCGGCTGGTGGTGCCGGACTTCTTGGTCGCCATCGAAATCATCCCTCCCAGGGTGTCGGCCGGCTGCGGCCGACCATCAGGCGCTCGACGAGCTCGTCCTCGAGCGCCGTCGCCTCGTCGTCAGTGAGCTCGCCCGCGGCCCGCGCGCGGTCCACGTCCTCGAGCTGGGCCCGGATCCGAGCCGGATCGTAGTACTCGTCCTCCGCCTGCTGGCGGACCTGCTCGGCGACCCAGACCGTGCCGCGCAGCGGTGCCAGCGGCAGGCCGAGGATGCCGGAGATCAGGCCCATGTCAGCCGCCGACGAAGTGGTAGGGAGCCATCGGCCCCAGCAGCTGCAGGCGCACCCGCTCGTGCATGGCCTCCGCCACCGCCTCCAGCGCGTCCTCGAAGCCGGCCTGCGCCGGCTCGTCGACGAGGAAGGCCACGTCCAGAGCGCGGTCGATGCCGGCGACCGTGTGGGGCGCGTACGACGCCACGTGCGGCAGCACCGCGTCGAGCACGATCGCCGCGTCCTGCTCACGCTTGTCCTCGAGCGCGGCTGCGACCAGCTCACCGAGCCGCACCCGTTCCGCACGAGCAGCGTGCTCGGGCGCGTCCTTGGTGATCTCCCGCAGGTGCGCGACCTCCGGGTCGGCGGCCACGATCTCCGCAAGCACGGCGTGCTCGTTGTAGTGGCCGCGCACGACGAACTGCTGCCGCCCGGCGAGCTCCTCGAGAAGGGCGGCGAACCGCTCCTCCTCCGGCCCGAGCACCGTCTGTACGACGTCCTCGGCGTCGGCGAGCATCGCGCCGAACTGCACCGGGACGACTGCCCCGGAGGCCGCCAGCGCGTCCACCACGTCGCGGTGCGCGACCAGCTCCGCGCGACGTCCCGGAGGTCGGTCGAGCGCGGCTTCCGACACGGCTGCGGCGACGTCGCCGAGCTGGACCAGCTCGACCGGCGCACCGTCGATCCCGGTGAGCCCTTCGGGCACACGGCCGTCCTCCGCGACCACCACGCCGTACACGTACAGCCCGGTGGTCGCGGAGGTGAGGTCGTCGTACGTCGCGGTCACGCCTCTTCTCACTGCCGGCTACGCGAGGACTTGCGAGCGGGTCGTCGACGACCGCTGTCCTCGTCGTCGTCACCGCCACCCGTGATGGCCTTCTTGGCGCCGCGTACCGCGCCGCCGACCTTCTTGGAGGCGCCGCTCTCCTGCATGTCGCCGATGAACTCGTCGAGGGGCTTGCCGCCACCGTGCTCCATGAGGTCGAGGCGGTTGGTCGCCTCGGCGAAGCGCAGGTAGGTGTCGACACTGGCGATGACGATCCGGGCGTCGATGGTGAGCAGCTCGATGCCGACCAGGGAGACGCGGACGTAGGCATCGACGACGATGCCCTTGTCGAGGATCACCTCGACGACGTCGGCGAGGCCGCTGGGCGCGGGACGCTCGAGGTAGCCACCACCCCGCCGTTGGGATGCAACTGTCATGTCGGTTCCGTTCCTATCCGGTGAAGATGGTCAGCTGGCCTTGCGCCGGCGGCGCGGAGCCTCTTCTTCCTCGTCCTCGTACTCGTCCTCCGGCTCCTCGGCCTCGTCCTCATACTCCTCGTCGGCCTCGGGCTCCTCCTCGTACTCGTCCTCGGGAGCCTCCTCGTCGAGCTCTTCGTCCGACTCGGCCTCCTCGTCCTCGGGGGCTTCGTCGTCGTACTCGTCCTCAGGCTCCTCGTCCTCGTACTCGTCCTCGGGGGCCTCCTCGTCGGACTCCTCCTCCGGCTCGGCCTCCTCGTCGTATTCGTCCTCGGGCTCCTCTTCCTCGTACTCGTCCTCGAGCTCGTCGTCCTCGCCCGACTCCTCGCCCGACTCCTCGTCGGGCTCATCGGCGTCATCGTAGGAGTCATCCTGCTCGTTCTGCTCCTCCTCGACCACCTCGTCGTGGGAGCGCTTCACCTTGCCGTCCTCGATCTCGCCGCGCCAGCCCTCGACCTCGTCGGGGTTCTGGAGCACCTCGGTCATCACGTGGCGACGGAAGTGCTTGAGCTCCAGGCGGGCCCGGCGGCCCTGCGCGCGCCAGAGGTTGCCGGTGCGCTCGAAGAGGCCCTGCGGGTAGTACTCGAGCACGACGAGCACGCGCGTGAGGTTCGGCGCGAGCTCGTGGAACGTCACCGCGCCGTCGACGTGCCCCTTCTCGCCCTTGGAGCGCCAGATGATCTTCTCGTCGGGCACCTGCTCGAGGATGTGCGCCTCCCACCGGCGGTGGGACCAGAAGACCTGGGCCTTGAAGTTGGCCTTGGCCTCGTCCTCCTGGTCGATGGTGTCGACCTTCTTCATGAAGCCGGACCAGTCCTGGAACTGCGTCCACTGGTTGTAGACGACGCTCACCGGAGCGCCGATGTCGATCTCCTCGACGATGTTCGTCGACTTGGTGCCCTTCTCGCCGCCGGAACCACCACCGCCGAGCTTCTCCTTGATCTTGTCCTTGGCGCCGGAGAGGCCGCCCTTGAGCGCGCCCTTCACCGGCGAGCCACCCTCGGCCGCCTCCTTGGCGCCTTCCGTGGCCGCACTGCCCATGAAACCGCCGCCGTCGGCGACGTCCTGGAGACGCTCGGTGAGGTCGGTCAGCCGTTCTCCGGCGCTGCTGATCGCCTTCTCGCCCAGGGTGCTCAGGCCGTGCCCGATCTCGTCCTTGAGGCGGTCGAACGGGAGCTCGTCGACCAGTGACTTCAGTCCGCTGCTCTGTGACTTGTCAGCCATGATGATCAGGCCGCCTTCCGGGTGGAGCCGCTCTTGCGGGTCCTGCTCGAGGTCGTCTTCTTGGCCGGCGTCGACTTCTTCGCCGCGGTCTTCTTCGCGGTCGACGTCGACTTGGCAGCCGTCTTCTTTGCCGGCGCCTTCTTGGCCGCCGACTTCTTGGCCGGTGCCTTCTTGGCGGTCGACGCGCTCTTCTTGGCCGTCGAGCTACCGCTGGACGAGGCCTTCTTGGCGGTCGAGCCCGAGCCGGACGACGACTTCTTCGCCGGCGCCTTGCGCGTCGAGCCGCCGCTCGAGCTGCTCGACGCCTTCTTGGCCGCCGATGTCGACTTCGAGGCGCTCTTGGACGCGGACCCGCTGGAGCTGCTGGCCTTCTTCGCCGGCGCGGACTTCTTCGCCGTCGAGCTCGCGGAGCCAGCCTTCTTCGCAGGGGCGGACTTCGACCCGGAGGAGCGGCGCGACGACTGCTTGCGGGTCGAGGCAGACACGCTCGGCCGCGAGCTGCGGCGGCTGCTGCGACGTCCGCGACGACGCGGCGGTTCCTCCTCAGCCTCCTCCTCGGAGTCAGCCTCGTCCTCCGCCTCGTCCTCCGGCTCGTCCTCGGCTACGTCCTCGTCCTCGGGCTCCTCCTCGGAGTCCTCGGCCTCCTCGGAGTCCTCCGGCTCGTCGTCCGCGGCCTCCTCGTCGTCCGCGGCCTCCGGCTCGTCGTACTCGTCCTCGTCGTACTCGTCCTCGTCGTACTCGTCCTCGTCGTACTCGTCCTCGGGCTCGTCGGACTCCTCGTCCGCGCCCGAGCCGAGCGCGAGCCGCTCCGAGCGGGAGCGGATGGCGTCGCTGAGGCTGTCCATCCGGCTGTTCGCGGTGGCGACCGCGGCCGAGCGGGCGGCGTCGAACAGCTGCGAGCGGACCTGGTCCGCGAGCTTCGACAGCTCCGGGTTGCTCTCCACGAGCTCGGAGCCCTGCTTAAGCAGGCCCCGCGGGCTGGTCGCGATGCGCTGCCCGGCGAGCATGCTGCCGAGCGTGATCGCCAGCTTCATCTTCTTGCGCCGGCCGAGCAGATAACCGCCTGCTACGCCCAGCGCAAGTTTGCCTGTGGCACTCATACGAATCTTCCCTCTCCCGAGATGACTGTGGTCTCTCCCTTCGAGAGGCGGTACCCCCGCCCCGGGACGACAAACCCCGGAGACGGGGGCGCGCTAGTCCTGGACGGTCAGGAAGGTGTAGCGGCTGCGCCCGGAGTGCTTGGCGACATACATCGCGGAGTCCGCCGCGGACAGCACGTCGCTCGCGCTGCGGTGCGACTCCTCGATCAGGACGCCCCCGATGCTCGCGGTGACGCCGCTGCGGGTGTCCTGCAGCCGGCTGACCTCGGACCGGATCCGCTCGACGAGGTCGGCCGCGACGAGCTCGGCGGACTTCTTGTCCGAGTGCGGCAGCAGTACGGCGAACTCGTCCCCACCGAGCCGCGCCACGAGGTCGGTGGACCGCATCCGCTGCAGCAGCACGCGCGCCACGTCGACCAGGAGCTCGTCACCGACCGCGTGACCGAGCGTGTCGTTGACCTCCTTGAAGTGGTCGAGGTCGATCATCAGCACCGAGCCGCGCGGGCCGTAGCGCAGGCAGTCGTCGACGTGCCGGGCGAGCTGCTCGTCGAAGCGGCGGCGGTTGGCCAGCCCGGTCAGCGGGTCGTGCTCGGCGAGGAACGCCAGCTGGCGCTCGTAGCGGTAGCGCTCGGAGACGTCGACCACGTTGGTCAGGATCAGGTCCTCGCCGCCGTTCTCCCCGTGCAGCATCGTGCTGATCAGCACCACGTGCACCTGCTCGCCGTCGGTGCCGCGCACCGACCACTGCGCCTCCGCCCGTCGCTCCGGGGTCTCGCGCACGCGGGTCAGGTGCACCTCGACGGTCAGGTCGTCGGGGTCGTAGGACAGCGCGCGCAGCTGACGGCCCACGACGGCGGCGCCGCCGAGCAGTGCCGAAAAGGCCGGGTTGACCTGGGTGACGGTCCCGTCCGGCTCGAGCAGGACGATGCCCTGCGGCGCGTCCTCGAACAGCCGCTCCGCACGCTCCTTGGCGACCATCAGCGTGCGTTCGCGGTCGCGCTCGCGGCTCACGTCGCGCACCATCAGGATCGCCTGACGCCGGTGGGTGGTCGACGGCAGCGGGCTCGCCTGGAACTCGTGCTCCGCGACCCCGACCATCGCGAAGACCGGTGGGGGGTCCACGCCGTCGAAGGCCTGACGCAGCATCTCGTCCAGCGTCCCCGGGCGGCCCGCGTCGACGATCTCCTTCAGCCGCCGGCCGGCGCCGTCGTGCAGCCGCCGGGCCAGGACGCCGGCGCCCGTGACCACGGTGATGC
>JBQCEF010000259.1:0-6990 GCA_051960495.1 Nocardioides sp.
GCTGGTCGAGGAGCGCGACGCGGTCAAGGAGCTCGGCCTGATCTGACGAGCGCGAGCCTGCGAGCGCGAGGCAGAAGAAGGCCGTGGCGCAGAGCCTGATCTGACGAGCGCGGCGACGTGCACGGGCGGTCCCTTTCGGGGCCGCCCGTTCGTCATGCTCGGCGTGATGATTACCAGGGGATGCCGGAAATCTGTCACTTCCCGCGGAATGCATTCCGGGGGAAGTAACCGAACGCCGACATCCCCTGGTAATCAGCAGCGGGAGCGGCCGGTCAGAGGGGCTGCTCGGGTACGACGACCGCGAGCACGATCAGCGCGACCCCGACGATGGTCAGCGTCACCACGTCCGACCACCGGCGGCGCACTCGGAGCATCCCCGCACCTCGCTCGCTGAGGACCGCCCGCGCGAGCGCGCCGAGCAGCAGGGCGGCGCCCATCCAGCCGACCCCGGTGCGCCAGGCGCCGGCGACGGTGATGCCGAGGCCCACGAGCGTCATCGCCACCACGAGCAGGTAGACGACCCCGCCGATGGTGCGCGGGACCCGGCGCGGGCCGTCGTCGAGAGGCGCGCTCACGAGGTGGCGGCGAGTGCCTGCTCGGCGGCGCCGACGATGTTCGACAGCAGCATCGCCCGGGTCATCGGACCGACGCCCCCGGGGTTCGGCGAGACCCAGCCGGCCACGTCGGACACGTCGGCAGCGACGTCACCGGCGAGCTTGCCGTCGACGCGGGAGACGCCGACGTCGAGGACGGCCGCCCCCGGCTTGACCATGTCGCCGGAGATGATCCCCGGGACGCCGGCGGCGGCGATGACGATGTCGGCCTGGCGCACGTGCGTGGCCAGGTCACGGGTGCCGGTGTGGCACAGCGTGACCGTCGCGTTCTCGCTGCGGCGGGTGAGCAGCAGGCCGAGCGGCCGGCCCACGGTCACACCGCGCCCGACGATGCACACCTCGGCGCCGGCGATCGGCACGTCGTGGCGGCGCAGCAGCTCGACGATCCCGTTCGGCGTGCACGGCAGCGGCGCCTCCTTGCCCAGCACCAGCCAGCCGAGGTTGGTCGGGTGGAGGCCGTCGGCGTCCTTGTGCGGGTCGATCCGGCCGAGCACGGCGTTCTCGTCCATGTGCTTGGGCAGCGGCAGCTGCACGATGTAGCCGGTGCACTCCGGGTTGGCGTTGAGCTCGTCGACGGCCGCCTCGACCTCCTCCTGGGAGGCGGTCGCGGGCAGGTCTACGCGCAACGAGTTGATGCCGACCTCGGCGCAGTCCTTGTGCTTGCCGTTGACGTACCACCGGCTCCCCGGGTCGTCGCCGACCAGGACGGTCCCGAGGCCGGGAAGCACCCCCTGCTCGCGCAGCTTCGCCACCCGCTCGGTGAGCTCGGTCTTGATCGCGGCCGCGGTCTTCGTGCCGTCCAGGATCTGTGCAGTCACGTCGTCATCCTCGCATCCGTAGGGGTGGCTTCGCTCAGTGGAAGAAGTGGCGCGTGCCGGTGAGGTACATCGTGATCCCGGCGGCACGAGCGGCCTCGACGACCTCCTCGTCACGCACCGAGCCACCCGGCTGGACGACTGCCTTCACGCCGCCGTCGACGAGGATCTGCAGGCCGTCGGCGAACGGGAAGAACGCGTCGGACGCCGCGACCGACCCGGCGGCCCGCTCCCCCGCCCGCTCGACGGCGAGGCGGGCCGAGTCGACCCGGTTGACCTGGCCCATCCCGACGCCGACCGAGGCGCCGCCCGAGGCGAGCAGGATCGCGTTGGACTTCACCGCCCGGCACGCCCGCCACGCGAACGCCAGGTCGGCGAGGTCCGCCTCCGACGCCGGCTCGCCGCACGCGAGCCGCCACGAGTTCGGGTCGTCCCCGCCGTCGTCGAGCCGCGCGTCGACCGCGTCGCGCTGCTGCACGAGCATTCCGCCGGAGATCGCGCGCGTCTCCACACCGCCCCGGGCGAGCGGGCCGCACTCGAGCAGCCGGATGTTCTTCTTCGCCGAGAGGATCTCGACCGCGCCGTCCTCGTAGCCCGGCGCGACGACCACCTCGGTGAACACCTCGGCGACCTGCTCGGCCATCTCCTTGCTCACCGGGACGTTCGTGGCGATCACGCCGCCGAACGCCGACACCGGGTCGCAGGCGTGGGCCTTGCGGTGGGCATCGGCCACGTCGGCCCCGACCGCGATGCCGCACGGGTTGGCGTGCTTGATGATCGCGACGGCCGGCTCGTCGAAGTCGTAGGCCGCCCGGCGGGCCGCGTCGGCGTCGACGTAGTTGTTGTAGGACATCTCCTTGCCGTGCAGCTGCGTCGCCGTGGCGAGGCCGCCCTCGGGCGCGTAGCCGCTGGTGTACAGCGCCGCCTTCTGGTGCGGGTTCTCGCCGTAGCGCAGCACCGCGGACTTGTCCCAGGTCGCGCCGATCCAGGCCGGGAAGCCGCTCCCGTCGCTGGTGTCGCTCACCACGTTGCCCATCCAGGACGCCACGTTGACGTCGTACGTCGCGGTGTGGACGAACGCCTCGGCCGCCAGCCGGCGCCGCTCCTCGATCGAGAAGCCACCGGCGCGGACGGCCTCCAGGGTGGCGTCGTACTGCGCGGGCGAGGTGACGATCGCGACCGACGCGTGGTTCTTCGCCGCCGCGCGGACCATCGACGGCCCGCCGATGTCGATCTGCTCCACGCACTCGTCCTGCGAGGCGCCCGAGGCGACGGTGTCGGTGAACGGGTAGAGGTTCGACACGACCAGGTCGAACGGCTCGATGCCGAGCTCGGCGAGCTGCTCGCGGTGCGACTCGAGCCGGCGGTCGGCGAGGATCCCGGCGTGGACGCGGGGGTGCAGGGTCTTCACGCGGCCGTCGAGGCACTCGGGGAAGCCGGTCAGGTCCTCCACCTTGGTGACCGGCACGCCGGCGTCGGCGATCCGGGACGCCGTCGATCCCGTCGACACCAGCGCGACGCCGGCCTCGTGGAGCCCGCGGGCGAGCTCCTCCAGCCCGGTCTTGTCGTAGACCGAGACCAGGGCCCGCCTGACGGCCACCCGGCCCGGGTCGCCCGGCTGCTGCGATGCCTGCTCTGTCATGACTCTCCTCATCGGTTCGATGAGGGCACCCAGGCGTTCGATGCGCTCGACTTCACTCCCCGGTGGTTGACCCACCTGCGCCAGTCGTGTGCCCTCACTCTAGTGGACCGCGGACGCGGTGCCGAACCGGACCTTGCGGTCCTCGATCGTGAAGCCCTCGCGGGCCATCCGGCCCACCGTGTCGACGAGCATGGCGCGCTCGGCGACCTTGATCCGCTCGTGCAGCGTGTCCACGTCGTCGCTGTCCTCGACCCGCACGGCGACCTGCTCGACGATCGGCCCGGTGTCGACGCCGGCGTCCACGACGAACAGCGTGGCGCCGGTGACCTTCACGCCGTAGGCCAGCGCGTCGGCCGGCCCGTGCATCCCCGGGAACGACGGCGACAGCGCCGGGTGCGTGTTGACGCAGCGCCCGCCGAACTCCGCGAGGAAGGCCGCGCCGGTGAGCTTCATGAACCCCGCCAGCACGACGAGGTCGGGGTCGTAGGCGCGGCACGACGCCGTCAGCGCCACGTCCCAGTCCGCGCGGCTGGCGTGGTCCTTGACCGAGTGCACGAACGTCGGGATGCCGGCGCGTTCGGCTCGCGCGAGCCCCTCGATGCCGGTCCGGTCGGCGCCCACGGCGACCACCTGCGCGCCATACGACGGGTCCGCGCACGCGTCGATCAGGGCCTGGAGGTTCGTGCCGGCGCCCGACACGAGCACCACCAGGCGGGCGGGCCGGCGCGGCGCCGGGGACGGCGAGGTCGTGGACACGCGCCTACCGTAGCGATCCGCCGCCTCGCCCCGGCCGGGTGGCGGCGGGTCAGAGCCGGACGGTGTCCTCGGTGGCGGGATCCACGCCGGCACCGGCGAGCCGGCGCCGCAGCCGCCAGGTGGCGATCACCCCGCCGAGCAGCCCGCCGCCGCCAAGCGCCACCGAGGCGATGAGCAGCACCTCGAGGAACGGCGCCCCCACGTCCGCCATCCGGCCCGGTCCGACGGCCCCGCCGGCGAGGTGGACCAGCACGCTGAGCACGACCCCGCCGAGCACGCCCCCGGCCAGGCCGCGGCCGGCGCCGGTGTCGTAGCCGGGGTGCGGGTGCCGGCGTACGACGAGCGCCCCGGCCAGGGCGCCCAACAGCACCGGGACGGCCACCATCCCGGCCGCCCAGCCCGGCCCGGGGCCCTGCTGCGGGAGCGCGGCCAGCAGCGGGAACGCCGGCACCGGCCCGAGCACGACCAGCGTCGGCGACACGAGCGTGCCGGTCCCCACCGCGAACCCGGGCCCGAGCAGGTAGGCGCCGCCGAGCAACGCCGCGTTGGGGGCGACACCGGCGACGACCACCGTGTAGAGCACGCCGCCCGCGGCGTCGGTGTGCAGCCGGGACAGCACGTTGGCCGCCTCGCCGAGGTCGAGCAGCAGCGCCGTCACGACGAGCAGGGCGCCGGCCGCGAAGGTGAGCAGCACCGAGGCGACCGCTCCGCGCACCACCGCGCGCAGCGACGCCGGCAGCCGCGACCGCAGCCCCGAGCTCGCCGGCGCGTCGGCGAGCAGCCCGGCACCGCCGCCCAGCAGGGCGACCACGCACCCGCCCACGAACGCCCGGCCGGAGCCGACGCCCGCCGTCGGCAGCGAGGCGAGCACGGCGGTGACCACGGCCACCATGCCGTAGAGACCGGCGAGCACGACCGCTGCGAGTCCGACCCCCGCCGCGTCCTCGGGGGCCGAGGTCTGGGTGGCCCAGCGGCCGAGCCGGAAGGCGACGTAGACGCAGAACAGCGTGAGCCCGAGCGGCACCGCGGTGATCGCGGCCCCGGCCAGCTCGAGGTGCGCGCCGTGGCCCAGCAGCCAGGCGTCGGCCCCCACCCGCAGCGCGTCGCGGGTGTCGCCGTGGGTGCCGGCATCGGAGCTGAACCAGCCCACCAGGCCGAGGGCCATGCAGCCGAGCAGCACCGCCGCGGCGGCGGCCACCCCGGCGAGACCCGCGGACAGCCACAGCGGCCGCGCCACGGCGGGAGCATCGCCCCGCTGGGGCGTCATCCGGGCGGACACGGCGGTGAGCAGATCGGTCATCGCGCCCCATCCTCCCCGAGCGTCCCGGCCGAGCGGGGCTCCCACGCCGGGTTGGCCCCGCCGGGGCCGGGGAACGTACCGTAGGGGCCGGCCCGACGGGGTCTCGGACGTGCAGGAGCAGCGAAGGAAGGTGGCATGGAGCGGGAGGAGAGCTTCGACGCCTTCTACCGGGACACCCGCCGGCGCGTGCTGCACCAGGCCTTCGCGCTGACCGGCGACCTCGCCGCTGCCCAGGCCGCCGTCCGGGACGCCTACGTGGCGGCGTGGCATCACTGGCGCAAGGTCGAGCGGCTCGACGACAAGGAGTCCTGGGTCCGCCCGCACGCGTGGAACACCGCCCAGCGACGGCACGTCGGCCGGATCTGGCACCGCAACCGGGGCATGGCGCCCGACGTGCTGGCCACCCTGGACGGCCTCGCGAAGCTGCCGGGCGCCCAGCGCCGGATCCTGCTGCTGATCCAGCTCGCCGGTGTCCCGCTGGAGCAGGCGGCCCGCGAGCTCGGCATCACCCGGGAGACCGCCGAGCGCAACCTGCAGTCGGCGAGCGCGAACCTCTCGATCCACCTCGACACCGACTCGACGGGCCTGCGGGTGGCGTTGCTCGGGCTCGACTCCGCCCTCGACGGCGCCGCACTGCCCCGCGCGTCGATCGTGCGGCGCGCCGGCCGCAAACGCCGCCAGGGGCACACCGTGGTCGCCGCGGTCGCCGCCACCGCGGTCGCGATCGTCTCGGGGGCCGTGGCCTACCAGCCCGCCGACCGGCCGGACCCGATGGCCACCGGCGGCGCGGAGGCGCTGGCCGGCGCGGCGCTCGGATCCGGTCTCACCCCCCAGGACGAGGCCGACGCCGACCTGCCCTCGGCGGACAACCTGCTCGACGAGGACCAGATCCGCCGGCTCGGCATGGCACACCGCTGGCGGGTGGAGCGGACTCACACCAACACCTCCGGTGACGGGATCAACACGATCTGCCAGCAGGAGCGGTTCGCCGACCCCGACGGCCTCGCCGCCTGGGTGCGCGAGTTCTCCTCCGCCGGAAAGGTCCGCCGCAAGGCGGTGCAGACCGTGGAGGTCTCGGAGTCGCCGGAGCAGGCGGAGCGCGGCTTCACCACCACGCTCGGGTGGTACGCCGGCTGCCGGGTCGGCCGACTCCAGCTGCTGCACGCCTACGACGTGACCGACATCGGCGACGAGGCCGCCGTGCTGACCCTGCGGGAGTGGCGCAAGCCGGTCACGACGTACACCGTCGCGGTCGCCCGGATCGGCGCGGTGACCACCTCGACCGTGGGGCGCAGCGTCGGCGCACCTCCCCCGCCGACCGAGCAGGTCGTGCAGTCGCTCGCCGACTCGGTGGCGATGCTGTGCTCCAGCAGCGGCTCCACCGGCTGCTCCAAGGTCCCGACGTACCGCCCCGTCCCGCCGCCGCCGTCGGGCGGGCGTCCCGGCATGCTCGCCGTCCCCGACCTGCCGCCCGTGGGTCGCATCGACAAGCCGTGGGTGGGCACCGACACGAAGGCGACCCCGAACCCGTCGATGACCACCTGCGACCGCGCGCGGTTCACCAAGTCGGGCGCGCGTCCCGCGCGGGCCCGGGTCTACCTGATCCCCGAGGCCGACCTGCCGACCCGGTTCGGCATGTCCGAGACCGCGGGGGTGTTCCCGAGCGAGGCGAGCGCCAAGCGGTTCCTCGGACAGGTCCGCCGCTCCGTCGCGGGCTGCGAGGACCGGGACCTGGCCACCAGCGTGACCGGCTCGCAGCGGGGCCGTTTCGGCCGCACGGGCGCCGACTGGTCGATCTGGACGCTGCGGACCGAGATCTCCCAGCGTCGGACGGTCGAGTTCCGCGTCGGGTTCGTCCGGACC
>JBQCEF010000260.1:0-4475 GCA_051960495.1 Nocardioides sp.
ACGCACGACGAGGACAGCTGGACGTTCGACCTCGACCCCGGTGGCGTCGACCCGGTCCTCGGCATCCCCCGGCTGAAGGACGCCTACGAGGCGCGCCAGCCGGGCTATCCCCGTGGCATCACGGTCCCCGCCCTCGTGGAGGTGGACAGCGGCAAGGTCGTCACCAACGACTTCGCCCAGATGACGCTGGACCTCTCCACGCAGTGGGGCGCCCACCACCGCGACGGCGCCCCGGACCTCTACCCCGAGCCGCTGCGCGAGGAGATGGACGAGGTGATGCAGCGCGTCTACACCGAGGTCAACAACGGGGTCTACCGCTGCGGCTTCGCCGGCGACCAGGACGCCTACGAGCAGGCCTACCACCGGTTGTTCGAGGCGCTGGACTGGCTCGAGGACCGGCTGACCACCCGGCGCTACCTCGTCGGCGACACGATCACCGAGGCCGACGTCCGGCTCTTCACCACGCTGGTGCGCTTCGACGCCGTCTACCACGGGCACTTCAAGTGCAACCGGTCCAAGCTGACCGAGATGCCGGCGCTCTGGGGCTACGCGCGCGACCTGTTCCAGACCCCCGGCTTCGGCGACACGGTCGACTTCACCCAGATCAAGCAGCACTACTACCTGGTGCACACCGACATCAACCCGACCGGGATCGTGCCTGCGGGACCCGACCTGCGCGGCTGGCTGAGCCGGCACGGTCGCCAGGAGCTCGGCGGCCGGCCGTTCGGCGACGGCAGCCCCCCTCCCCCGCCGCGCGACGACGAGCGCGTTCCCGCGCGACACGCCACCGACTGACGGCGTGGACAGACAGACGATCGGCGTCGGGATCGGTGGGGCCTCCGTCGTCGGCGTCGCCTTCGGCATGGCCCGCTACGCCTACGGCCTGACCCTGCCCGACGTGCGCGCGGAGTTCGGGCTCTCGGAGATGACCCTGGGCCTCATCGCCAGCGGCACCTTCGCCGGCTACCTCCTCGGGCTGCTCTCGGTGCCCTGGCTGTCGGCCCGGCGAGGACCGCGCGCCCCGACGAACGTGGGCAACGTGTGCGCGGCGGTGGGCGCTGGGACCGTCGCGGTGGCATCCTCGGCGTGGATCCTCGCCGCCGGCGCGGTGCTGAGCGGCAGCGCGGCCGGCTGGGTGTGGGCTCCCTACTCCGACATCGTGACCGAGGTGGCGCCGCGTCGCCATCAGCGCACCCTGCTGGCCGCGATCACGACCGGCACGAGCCTGGGTCTGGTCGCGCTCGCGCTGCTGGCCCTGCTCGGCACCCTGGTGTCGTGGCGGTTGACCTGGGCCGGCATCGCCGTGGCAGCGGCCGTCGCTGCGCTGGTGAACCTGCGCGCCGTGCCTCCGGTGAGTGCGCCCACCCGGGAGGAGCACGGCTCCCGGGGATCGCCGTGGAACCGCGCGATGCTCGCACCCCTCGTCCACGCCGTGCTCTACTTCGCCGCGATCACCGTCTACTTCACCTACGCCAGCGATGCCGTCCGCGACGGCGGGCTCGCCGGCTGGGCGGTCCCGTTGCTCTTCGCCGTCGTCGGCGCGGGTGGCCTGGTCGGGCTGCGAACGGGCTGGTTGAGCCGCGCGGTGGGGTCACCGGCGGTCGGAGTCGGCAGCGTGTGGATGGTCGGCGGCGCGCTCGTCCTGCTCGGCCTCGGACGCGCGTCGTTGCCGCTGGCGCTGCTGTCCGCGCTCCTGCTGGGTGCAGGGTTCATGGTCGGATCGTCGCTGCTGGCCATCTGGACCGCGCAGGTCGTGCCGGACCGACCCGGCGAGAGCTTCACCGTGGCGCTCGTGGTCGGCGCGGTCGTCTCGATCGCGACACCTGCGGTGACAGGCGTGCTGATCCCCGGCCTCGGGCTGCCGAAGCTGCTCGTGCTCACCGCCGTGGTCACCGCCGTCGGTGCGGTCGGCATCGCCCTGCTCCAACGTCGCGCTGCGCCTTAGCCGCCCCCTGCTCAGGTGGACGGCGAGCCGGCGGCGTCGGTGCTGAGGCGGCCGTAGACGAGACGGTCGCGTCGCAGTCCGCGGACGAGGTAGAGGCCGCGCATGAGCCCCTCACGTCGGAGGCCGGCCTTCTCCAGCACGCGTGCGGAGGCGGCGTTCCCGGGGTCGCACGTGGCGGCCAGCCGCTCAAGCCGCAACCGCTCGAACCCGAGGCCGACGAGGAGTCGCGCCACCTCCGTCGCATATCCGTTGCCCCAGCAGTCGCGCCGGATCGTGTACCCGAGCTCACCGGTGCGGTCCCCTGGGCTCGTGGTCCACACCGACGCGGACCCGATCACCTCGTCGCGCAGGAGCACCGCCAGGTCGTACCTGTCGTTCCTGCGCTCGACGGCATCGGCGACGAAGGCACGGGTCTCGTCCCACGTGTTCGGGCCCCATCCCGTGAACCGGCACACCTCCGGGTCCGACGCGAACGCGTGCACGGCGTCGACGTCACCCTCGTGGAAGCGAGCCAGGACGACGCGGGCTCCCCGGGTCACGACTTCTCTGCGGTCGTCTGACATGCGTGAGGGGTCTCCTTCACCGGCCGGGCGGAGGAGCAATATGGCACACATGTCACTGCCCACCCCGTCACTGACCACCGCTCGACTGCGGCTGCGTCCCTTCACCGATGCGGACGAGGACGCGCTGTTCGCCCTGCACAGCAACGCCTCCGTGCTGCGGTACTGGGACGCCCCGCCGTGGACCGACCGGGCGCGTGCTGCGCGCTTCGTCGCCGCCTGCCGCCAGATGGCGGACGACGGCACCGGCGCGCGGCTGGCCATCGACCGGGTCTCCGACGGGAGGTTCATCGGCTGGTGCAGCCTGACCAGGTGGAACCCTGACTACCGCAGCGCCTCGATGGGCTACTGCCTCGACGAAGACGCCTGGGGCGAGGGTTACGCCACGGAGGCAGCCGGGGCGGTGCTGGCGTGGGCGTTCGCCACGCTGGACCTCAACCGCGTCCAGGCCGAGACCGACACCCGCAATGGCGCATCCGCCCGTGTCCTGGAGAAGCTCGGATTCGTGCACGAGGGCACGCTCCGGGAGGACTGCGTCGTCGACGGCGACGTCTCGGACTCGTGGGTCTACGGGCTGCTCAGGCGGGAGTGGGAACGAGAATCCGCGCCCGGTGCCACCGGCTGAGTCAGTGGCGCTCGGCCAGCCCGGTCAGCTTGGCGACGTACGCCGGCCAGTCCAGCTCCGGGAGGTTGCTCCCCTGCGCCCGGACACCGGCCGCTCCGTCGATCCCCTCGCGCAGGATGTCCGCGTGCCCGACGTGGCGGGTCAGGTCGACGAGGACGTGCACCATGATGTGGGCCAGCGTCACCTCGTTGCGGTCCTCGTGCCACCACGGCACCCGGCCGACCGCGTCGAGGTCGAGCTCGTCGATCGTCGCGTCGGCGAAGGTCCACACCCGCCGGTACAGGTCGACGATCTGGTCGCTGGACTCGCTCTCCGTCGCGTACCAGTCGGCCTGCGGGTCGGTCTCGAAGTCCGCCTCGGAGACCTGCTCCCCGGGCGTCGGCCAGGTGCGGCCGAACGTGTCGCCGAAGTAGCCGATCTCGACGTTGGCCATGTGCTTGACGATCCCGAGGAGGTTCGTGCCGGTGGGGGTGCGGGGCATCCGGAGGTCGCGCTCGCTCACGCCGTCCAGCTTCCACAGCAGCGCCTCGCGGCTGACCTGGAGGTACTCGTGCAGTGCGGCCTTGGGTGATCTCAGATCGCTCATGGCCCCAGTCTGGCTACAGCGGCTCCAGGACGGCGACGGGGATCACCCGTCCGGCGCGTCGCGCGAACTTCTCGACCTCGGGGGCCTCGCGAAGGACGACGTCGCGCCACACGCGGTCGCGCTCGTCGCCGAGCAGCTCGCGCACCCGCGCCCGCAGATGCCGATCGCGGATCTGCACGTCGGTCTCGCCCGCTGCCCGGAGATTGCGGAACCAGTCGGGGTCGGAGCGCGAGCCCGACCCGCTGCCCCACACGAGCAGACCCTCAGGTCGCTGGAGGTAACGCACGCACGTGGAGCGCGGAATCCGGGTGCGCCGCCCGGGGGTGGTGAGCATCAGGACCGTGACGCGTCGACTGCCGCTGGACAGCCTGCCGTCGAGCGTGCGGTACATCCACACGCCGATCCGGTTGCCCACCCGGGTCAGCCGCCGCCCGGCCACGCTCGATGCTATTCCCGTCCGCCGTGGCATGACCACCCTCGTTAGGGTGACGACCGGGCCGGTCATCCGCGCCCGAGGAGCAGCAGGACCGAAGCGAGGAGGCACACCGTGCACGGACGTGACGTCTACGTGGTGGACGCGGTCCGCACGCCCGTCGGGAAGTTCGGCGGCGCACTGTCCGGGGTCCGGCCCGACGACCTGGCCGCGGTGGTGATCCGGGCGCTGCTCGAGCGCCACCCCGGCCTCGACCCCGCCCGGATCGACGAGGTCTACCTCGGCGCCGCCAACCAGGCCGGCGAGGACAACCGCAACGTCGCCCG
>JBQCEF010000261.1:0-3512 GCA_051960495.1 Nocardioides sp.
CGCCGTACTCGGTCTCGCCGCGCCGCGTCGACCACACCGTGCGGCCGAATCCGATGAAGTACTGCGTCACCTTCACGCCGAACTTCTTCGCCGGCACCATGTGACCGAGCTCGTGCAGCCCGATCGACGCGGCCACGCCGACCGCGAACAGCACCACGCCGAGCGTGTACATCAGCACGGTCATCGAGCAGGGCCCTTCAGCGGATGGCGGCGGCCCAGGTGCGTGCCCAGGCGTCCGCGGCGAGTACGTCGTCGACGGTCAGGTCCGTCACCGTCGAGGGTACGTCGTGCGCCTCGTCCATGCTCGCCAGAACCCGCTCCACCGTCGGCACGATGTCGGTGAACCTCATCTCACCGTCGAGGAAGGACTGCACGCACACCTCGTTGGCGGCGTTGTAGACGGCCGGGGCCACGCCGCCGCGCGTGCCGGCTTCGCGGGCCAGCCGCACTGCCGGGAACGCGTGGTCGTCGAGCGGGAAGAACTCCCACGTCTGCGGCGTCGCCCAGTCGACCGCCGGCGCCGCGTCGGGCACCCGGTCGGGCCAGGCCAGGCCCATCGCGATCGGGATCATCATCGACGGCGGCGAGGCCTGCGCGAGCGTGGAGCCGTCGTAGAACTCGACCATCGAGTGCACCACCGAGGTCGGGTGCACGACGACGTCGATCCGGTCGAAGCCGATCCCGAACAGCAGGTGCGCCTCGATCACCTCCAGGCCCTTGTTGACCAGCGTGGCGGAGTTGATCGTCACGAACGGGCCCATGTCCCAGGTCGGGTGGGCCAGGGCCTGCTCGGGTGTGACGTCGTGGAGCTCCTCGCGGCCGCGGCTGCGGAACGGCCCGCCGCTCGCGGTGAGCACCAGCTTGCGGACCTCGTCGGCCCGGCCGCCGCGCAGGCACTGGGCGAGCGCGCTGTGCTCGGAGTCGACGGGCACGATCTGGCCGGGCTTCGCGCGCGAGGTCACCACCGGGCCGCCGATGATCAAGGACTCCTTGTTGGCCAGCGCCAGGGTGTTGCCGGCGTCGAGCGCGGCCAGCGTGGGCCGCAGGCCGACCGCGCCGGTGATGCCGTTGAGCACCACGTCGACGGGCATCGCCGCGGCGGTGCAGGAGGCGTCCTCGCCGAGGCCGGAGTAGGCGGGCGCGAACTCCTCGACCTGCGCGGCGAACAGCTCGGGGTTGCCGCCGCCCGCGGTCAGCGCAACCACGCGGAAGCGGTCCGGGTTCGCCCGCACGACCTCGAGGGCCTGCGTGCCGATGGACCCCGTCGAGCCGAGGATGACCAGGTCGCGTCGGGAACTCATGGCGCCCATCCTGCCCGACGCGAGGCGGCCACGACTGATTCCGCGCTCCGGATGCATTCTGGGCACTCGTTCGCTCGCGGATCCCCCGGCCCGGTGCGCTTATCCGTAGCCAGGAGGCCTCCGGGCCGCGTAGATTGGACCCATGACCGAGGCCTCCGCAACCCCCGGCCGCGGCGGACCCGCGCTCCCCCAGGAACGCCGGCTCGTCACCGAGATCCCCGGCCCCCGCTCCCGGGCGAAGCTCGAGCGGCGGGCGCGCCACGTGGCCTCCGGGGTCGGCACCACGCTGCCCGTCTTCGTGGAGGCGGCCGGCGGCGGCGTGCTCGTCGACGCCGACGGCAACTCGCTGATCGACCTCGCCTCCGGGATCGCGGTGACCAGCGTCGGCAACGCGGCCCCCGAGGTCGTCGAGCGGGTGACCGAGCAGGTGCAGGCGTTCACCCACACCTGCTTCATGGTGACGCCGTACGACGGCTACGTCGACGTCTGCGAGAAGCTGGCCGAGCTCACCCCCGGCAGCCACGAGAAGCGCTCGGCCCTGTTCAACTCCGGCGCCGAGGCCGTCGAGAAC
The DNA here is from genome assembly GCA_051960495.1 of Nocardioides sp. Lineage (GTDB taxonomy): Bacteria > Actinomycetota > Actinomycetes > Propionibacteriales > Nocardioidaceae > Nocardioides_B. The sequence goes on from JBQCEF010000261.1 coordinate 1,873, forward strand.
GCCGTGAAGATCGCGCGGGCCCACACCGGCCGGATGGCCGTCGGCGTGTTCGACCACGCCTACCACGGCCGCACCAACCTGACGATGGCGATGACTGCCAAGAACATGCCCTACAAGCACTCGTTCGGGCCGTTCGCCAACGAGGTCTACCGCGCGCCGATGTCCTACCCGTTCCGCGAGCCGGCGCCACTCACCGGGGAACAGGCCGCGAACCGGGCGATCGACGTGTTCGAGAAGCAGGTCGGCGCCTCGAACCTCGCCTGCGTCGTCGTCGAGCCGATCCAGGGGGAGGGCGGCTTCGTCGTACCGGCCGACGGCTTCCTGCCGCGGCTGCGTGAGTGGACCGAGGCCAGCGGGATCGTGCTGGTCGCCGACGAGATCCAGTCCGGCTTCTGCCGCACCGGCGACTGGTTCGCCTGCGACCACGAGGGTGTCGTGCCCGACCTGGTCACCACCGCCAAGGGCATCGCCGGCGGGTTCCCGCTGGCGGCGGTCACCGGCCGCGCCGAGATCATGGACGCCGTGCACGTCGGCGGCCTCGGCGGCACCTACGGCGGCAACCCGGTCGCCTGCGCGGCGGCGCTGGGAGCCATGGAGGCGATGCAGAAGCACGACCTCAACGCCGCGGCACGACGGCTCGGCGAGGTCATGCACCACAGGCTCGACGCACTGAGGGGGGCGCATCCCTGCGTGGGAGACGTCCGTGGCCGGGGGGCCATGGTGGCAGTCGAGATCGTCGGCACGGACGGGCACACCCCTGAGCCTGTCCGTGCCGGCTCGATCTCCGCCTACTGCCACAGCCACGGTGTCGTCACGCTCACATGCGGCACCTACGGCAACGTGATGCGCTTCCTGCCGCCGCTGTCGATGCCGCTGGAGCTGCTGGAGGAGGCCTTCGACGTGGTCGCCGAGGACTTCGAGGCGACCGCCTGTGTTCTGTGCCGTTTCGCCCGCAAACCGGCCCGCGCGTCCCTACAGTGTCACCGGAGGTGTCGCATGGGAGTGTCAGCGTCGGGGACCAGGGGGATCTCGACCCGCGCGGTCAGGTCGTTCCTGATCGTGTTCTTCGTGCTGTTCGGCTTCGTCGTGTACTTCTACGGCCCGCCGGTCACGCCGACCGTGCGGGCGGCCGCCAACGAGGCCTGCAACGAGCACGCCGGCGGCAACTTCCGCAGCTACCGGCTCGACTGGGTCTCCTGGCCCGACCAGAACCCGCACTGGTCGTGCTGGGACGCCCGCAAGCCGATGGACAAGGCCGTGAGCCTCGGCTGGTGGGTCAACCCCTTCGACTGACCCCGGCAGGTTCCGCACGAACGGCACCCCGTCGGACACTCGAGAGGTGCTCCTCGTGCGGAGCTGGAGCGCCCAGCGCACGCTGCGCAGGTCTACCGCGTCGTACGCATGCGGAACGTGCGCAGTGAGCGCCCGGCCGGTGGTTGAGGAGCGAGCGCAGCGTGCGTCTCGAAACCCCGCCACCGCGGCAGGTTCCGCACGAACGGCACCCCGTCGGACAGGCGAATTCAGCCGGTCAGCGCAACACCGGGTGGTTTGAGGGGTTCTGACAGTAGCTTGTCGAGGACTTCGGCGGGGGTCTTCCAGTCCAGGGTCTTGCGGGGCCGGTTGTTGAGCTTGCGGGCGAC
>JBQCEF010000262.1:0-9511 GCA_051960495.1 Nocardioides sp.
TGACGTAGGAGGATCTCCGGCACCTGGTGCCGGAGATCCTCCTTCGTCGTTCGGTCAGCAGCGAGCGCAGCGAGCCCGCGGGGGTTGAGGAGCGAGCGCAGCGAGCGTCTCGAAACCCCCTCCCCAGGCGCTGGTTCCGCACGATCGACACCCGATCCGCGCGGGAACGGTGCTCTGCGTGCGGGACTGAGCTCCGGTGCCCCGACCCGCCTCAGGAGCCGGAGAAGTCCAGGATCTCCGCGCGCAGCATCTCCTTCGGCACGGCCAGCGCGTCGACGAGGTCCTCGGCCAGCGGCCGGACCCGCCGGCACAGCTGGTTGACCCGGCGGGTGACGGCCTTGGACCGCTCCTTGGAGAGCCGGCCGTGCTCGAGGAACCAGCCGCGGTCGTTCTCGATGCAGCTGAGCGCGTAGAGGTCGCACAGGTGGTTGAGCGCCTCCTTGTTGGGACCGTCGGCCAAGGTGGCGAGCTTGTCGAGGAACGCCTCGAGGATGATGCGCTCGACGTGCGCCCAGGCGCTCGAGATCACGTGGTCCTGGCAGAGGCTGAACACCTCGGCGGGGTCGCGGCCGTCGTCGATGCCTCGCTTGAGCCGGCGCGCGACGGCGGAGAGCTGGTGCTCCTCGCGCCAGGTGAGCATCTCGAGCTGCCACGCGCCGTCCTGCAGGCCCTCGTCGGGGTCGTCGACCGAGTCGCGGTTGCCGGGCACGGCGTTGCGCAGCCGATCGAGGATCGTGCGCGCGTTGGTGCGCTCCAGGACGGTCTCGACCGCCATGCCGGCGACGAAGCGGACCATGCCGATCTGGTCCATGTCCTCGAAGGAGTCCTTGTAGTCGGTGAGCAGGCCCTTCGCGACGAGCTGGAGCAGGATCGTGTTGTCGCCCTCGAAGGTCGTGAACACGTCGGTGTCGGCGCGCAGCGCGTCGAACCGGTTCACCGAGAGGTAGCCGGCACCGCCGCAGGCCTCGCGGCACTCCTGAATCGTGCGTGAGGCGTGCCAGGTGCCGAGCGCCTTGGTCCCGGCGGCCCGCGCCTCGAGGGCGCGCCGTTCGTGCTCGTCGTCGGCGGCCTCGACCTCGCCGAACCGGTTGAAGACCGCGTGCAGGTCGGCGGCGACCCGCTCCTGGGCGAAGTGCAGGGCGTAGGTGCGGGCGAGCAGCGGCAGCAGCCGGCGCTGGTGCTGGCCGTAGTCGAGCAGCACCTCCTCGGTGTCCGATCCGGGCGAGCCGAACTGCCGGCGCATCAGCGCGTACTTCACCGCGATGGTGATCGCGACCTTGCTGGCGTTGATGCCGGCCCCGCCGACGCAGACCCGGCCCTGCACCAGGGTGCCGAGCATCGTGAAGAACCGCCGGTCGCGGTTCTCGATGTCGGAGACGGAGCGGCCGTCGTCGGTGACCACGGCGTAGCGGTCGAGCAGGTTCGTGCGCGGCACCCGCACGCCGTCGAACCACAGCCGCCCGTTGTCGACGCCGTTGAGGCCGATCTTGCGACCGCAGTCCTCGATGCGGACGCCGGGTGCCGCGTTGCCCTCGGCGTCACGGATCGGTACGACGAGCGCGTGCACGCCGTGGTTCTCCCCCGCGACGAGCAGCTGCGCGAACACCACGGCGACGCGGGCGTGCATCGCGGCGTTGCCGATGTAGTCCTTGCGCGCCCGGTCGTCCGGGGTGTCGAGGACGAACTCCTGGGTCACCGGGTCGTAGGTCGCCGTCGTACCGAGGGCCTGCACGTTGGACCCGTGGCCGGTCTCCGTCATCGCGAAGCAGCCGAGCAGCCGGCCGCTGATCAGGTCCTCGAGGTAGGCGTCGTGGTGGTGCTTGGTCCCCAGCTGCAGGATCGCGCCGCCGAAGAGGCCGAACTGCACGCCGACCTTGGTGACCACCGAGAGGTCACCGAGCGCGAGCGTCTCGAAGGCCGCGACCGAGGCCCCGATGTCCTCGCCACCGCCGTACTCCTTGGGGAAGCCGAACCCGGTCTGCCCCGTCTCGGCCATCATCAGCACCACGTCGAGCACGCGCTGGCGGTAGTCGGCCACCGACAGCTCCTCGGCGTCGGTGAGGATCGAGGCGTGCTCGGCCAGGTTGTCCCGGACGAGCTTGCGGACGTCGGCGTAGGTGCCGTCGAGGAGCGCGGTCAGGGCCGGGACATCGAGCGTCATGTGCGACATCGTGGCAGACCCGGCAAGCCGACGTGCAGTGCGGTCTACACCCGCACAAAGTGGGTGGGAGGCACCCAGTAGTACATGCTCTCGACGGTCACCGGCCGGCCGGTGCGGGGGGCGTGCACGATCATCCCGTCGCCGAGGTACAGCGCGACGTGGTGGATGCCGGCGGGCGAGCTGCTCGTGCTCCAGAAGACGAGGTCTCCGGGGCGGAGCTGGTCGGCGGTGATCGGGGTGCCGGCGTCGTACTGCGCCTGCGTGTAGTGCGGCAGGTAGACGCCGGCCTGCTGCCAGGCACGCATGGTCAGACCCGAGCAGTCCCAGGCGTCCGGCCCGTCCGCCGCCCACTGGTAGGGCTCCCCGACCTGCGCCCGGGCGAACGCGAGCACGGCGTCGACGCCGCCGGAGGGGGCGGGGGCCGCCGCGGGCTGGGGTGCCGGCTGCGGCGCCGCGGGCTGAGGTGCCGGCTCGGGGGCCGGCTCCGGCGCGCTCGGCGCGGGCGGCGGGGCGGGGTCCTTCTTCTCACGCGCGGCGCGGGCAGCGGCTTCCCGGCGGGCGCGGGCCGCCTCCGCCGCCTTGCGGTCGGCCTCGCGCTGCGCGGCACGCTCGGCCTTGCGCTCCGCACGCGCCTGGGCCCGTGCCGCCGCGAGGGCCTCCTGGCGGGCGCGTTCCTCCGCCCGCTTGCGGGCGAGCTCCTCGAGGGCGGCCTGGCGCGTGCGGGCGAGCTTCACCGAGATGTCCTGGGCCCGGGCGAGCTCGCGGATCAGGGTGTCCTTCTCCGCTGCGATCTGGTCGGCGGTGGCCTGGGCGGCCTCGGCGGCTGCCTGCGCGCGGGCCCGGGCCGCTTCGGCCTGCCGGGCGACGCGTTCCTGCTCGCGCGCTGCCTGCGCCGCGTCGCGCGCGAACACCCGGGCCAGCGAGTCCGCGGCTGCGAAGCGCTCGTAGTCGGCCTGCAGCGAGGTGGACGCGCTCTGGAACGCGACGTACTGGTCGAGCACGCCCTCGGGGCCGTCGGCCCCCATCAGGGCGTTGAGCCCCGTGAGGTCGTTCGCCTGCTGGTACGACGACGCGACGAGTGCGCCGATCTCGTCGCGCTGCTCGGCGACGTGGGCCCGGGCGCGGGCTGCCTCCCGGCGTGCCTGGTGCAGCTTGGCCGTGGCGCGCTCGAGCTGCCACATCGCGCCGTTGTAGGCCTCCGACGCCTGCTCGGCCCGCACGGCGGCGTCCTCGAGCCGCCGGTTCGCCAGCAGCAGCCGGGTCTTGATCTCCGCGACGTCGCGTGCCTTGCGGGTCGCGTCGGCCTTCGCCGCGTCGACCTCGTCCTGGCTGGGCATCGCGCCGTCGACCGCCGATCGGCCGTGGTCCGCGGTTCCCGTGTCCCCGCGGTCGGCCACGGCCGCCGGCGCGGACCCGAGGGTCAGCACCACGACCGTAACCACCGCAGACGCACAGAGTCGGCTCTGGCTTCGGCGCACCGGTGTCCCTTCGTCGTGCCTCGAGCCGCTTCCCCGGCGGTTCGAGGCCGTGCGTGAGGCGGGGCAGGGCCGCTCGCCCCTCCCAAGAGCAAGCCGCCCGCCACCCACCACGCCGGGCTCCGAGCGGCCCGACGTCAGGAACCGTAGTCCTCATCTGCCCCAAAAGGAACAGTTTTCACTTAAAAACCTTCAGTCACACGGCGTGTCGGGTTGACAAACTACATCAATGTAATTCCAAGAACGGCGCTCGACGCCCACGCGGGCATGCGGCACGAGGGCACGCGGGGCGCTCGAGAATCGCGCACAGGGGCACTCCCGGCGCGGGCGGCGGCCCCGGGCGCGCAAGAACCGCGCACGGGCGGGGCAACGGCCGGCCCGGAACGCACAAGGTCCCGCCCCACTGGGAGGTTGGGGCGGGACCAGGAGCTGTCCCATTGGGAGGTTGGGGCAGCTCCGAACGTGCAGAGGATGGCTGGGGTGGCGGCGAGCCGCCGGCGCAGCAGCGCCGGTGCTCCGTCGATCCCCCCGGATCTCCCTCTGCTACGAGGATAGGGCACCCACCAGGGGAACAAAAGACAAATCGGGCCTCCCGGGAGGCGGTCTTTGGCCGCGCCGCCGGGCTAAGCCGCGCCGTCCGGACGGGCTACGCCCGCGACCCGGCGCGCGTCTCCTCCTCGACGGGGACGTCCGCGGTCGAGGTGGTGGGCCGCGAGGACCGGCCGCCGCGCTCGAACTTCTGCCCGGTGGCCAGGCCGCCGAGCCACACCGAGACCACCGCGATGAACGCCCCGGCGACGTCGTCGGCGATGTAGTGCCAGCCGAAGTACAGCGTCGACACCACCGTGAAGGAGAAGAACACCCACATCGCCCACCGGATCGCGGCGTGCCGCACGGTGTACTGCGTGATGAGCGCGAGGGTGAGGATGATCCCGACGTGCAGCGAGGCGAACCCGGCGACGCTCTGCACCGAGTCGGCGGTGAGCGGGTTCCACACCGACTCGTAGCGCGCGTAGTTCAGTGAGTTCTGCAGCGACGAGACGCCGGTCTGGTCGAGGTCGGCGTAGAGCCACACGAACGCGAAGTTCGGTCCGAGCGAGGGGACCAGGTAGTAGGAGGCCGTGCCGAGCGCCCAGGTCAGGCAGTGGGAGGTCGCGAACCAGTAGCCGTAGCTGATGTTGCGCGACCAGACCAGCCACACGATGAGAGAGAGCGGCGTCAGGGGCAGGAAGGCGAGGTAGACGAAGGCCAGCACGTGCGCGGCCACGCCCTCGCCGAGCAGCGAGTGCAGCAGGACCGCGGGCTCGTGGCCGAACATCAGCAGCTGGTCGATCCGGTGCAGCGCCGGGTCTTGCAGGTCGCCTGCGAGGCGGGGCAGGAAGTTCTTCAGGTTGCGGTAGCTGACGTAGGTGACGAAGAAGCTGGCCAGCCCGATGACCACGAGCCCGATCCGCTCGCGGGTCCAGTGCTCGCGGATGATCCGGCGTACCTGCGACCCGATGGTGCGCGGCGCCTTGCGCGCCCGCCAGAGCGACCGCGGCAGGACGTCGACGGCGAAGGCCCCCAGCATCATCAGCGGGAGCCGGAGCCACGAGGGGCCCAGGAACCCGTCGGGGTCGCGCAGCGGCTCGCCCAGCTTGAGGCTCGCGGCGACGGCGAGCAGGCCCATGACCAGGGCCACCCCCACCAGAAGTCCGTATGCGCGCCGTTTCACAAGCGCTGAGTCTAGGAGAGGAGGTGCGGTCCTCACGAACGCAGTACGGCGACCCTCCCGAGGTCCACCGCCAACCGCACCTCGTCGGCGACCCGCACCGGGGAGTCCTGCTCCGCGACGGCGTGCACCTCGCCGACCCCGGCGACGTCGACCTTGAGCCGCAGCACCTCGGGGGTCACCCGGGCCTCGAGCACCCGGCCGTGCAGCGGCCCGTCCGCACCGACACGCAGCGCCGACCGGCGCAGCGCCACCTCCGCGCCCGCGACCGTGCCCGACCCACCGCCCGCACGCAGCACCAGGTCGGCCGCCGGCCCGTCGAGCACGGTGGCGTAGCCGAGGAACGTGGCGACGTGCCCGTCCACGGGGCTGCGCCACACCTCGTCGAGGGTGCCGGCCTGTACGACGCGGCCGGCGCGCATGACCGCCATCCGGTCCGCGACGGCGAACGCCTCCTCCTGGTCGTGGGTGACCAGCAGGGCGGTCGTGCCGGCGCTCACCAGGATGGACCGGAGGTCGCCGGCGAGCCGTTCGCGCAGGCTCCGGTCGAGCGCGCTCAGCGGCTCGTCGAGCAGCAGCAGCCGGGGCTCGACGGCCAGGGCGCGGGCCAGCGCGACCCGCTGCCGCTCGCCGCCCGAGAGCGTCGCCGGTGCCCGGTCGGCGTGGCCGGGCAGCCCGACGAGCTCGAGCAGCTCCTCGACCCGTGCGGCGACCTGCGCCCGCGGACGGTGCCGGACCCGCAGCGCGTAGCCGACGTTGGCGCCGACGCTCTGGTGCGGGAACAGCTGGCCGTCCTGGAACATCAGCGCGAACCCGCGCCGGTGGGTCGGCACCCGCGCGAGGTCCTGGCCGTCGTAGGACACCGTGCCGGTCTCCAGCGACTCCAGACCTGCGACCGCGCGCAGCAGCGTGGACTTGCCGCAGCCGGACGGTCCGAGCACCGCGAGCACCTCCCCGCGGGGGAGCTCGAGGGAGACGTGGTCCACCGCGACGGTCTCCTCGAACCGCACGGTGACGTCTCGGACGCTGAGCATGCTCAGAAGGATCCCATCGAGCCCAGGCGCAGCCGCTCGACGAGGGCGAGCACCAGCACCGTGACGAGCCCGAGCACGACCGAGGCGGCGAGCGCCATGCCGAAGTTCTCGGCGCCCGGCCGGGAGATCAGCTGGTAGATCACCACCGGCACCGTCGGCCGGTCCGGGCGGGCGAGGAAGCTGGTGGCGCCGAACTCGCCCAGCGAGACCGCGAACGCGAAGCCGGTCGCGGCGAGCAGCGGCCGCCACACGGTCGGCAGGTCGACGGTGGCGAGCACCCGGGCGGGCGACGCGCCGAGGGAGGCCGCGACCTGCCGCTGGCGCGGGTCGATCGAGCGCAGCACCGGCGCGATCGTTCGTACGACGAGCGGCAGCGCCACCATGGCCTGCGCCACCGGCACGAGCACCGGCGAGCTGCGCAGGTCCAGCGGCGGCCGGTCCAGCGTGATGAGGAACCCGAAGCCGAGGGTCACCGCGGAGACGCCGAGCGGCAGCATGAACACCGAGTCGAGCACCGCGAGCCCGCGTCGTTCGCGGCGCGTGCGACCGGTGCGCGAGACCACGACGGCGACCAGGATGCCGAGCACCATCGCGAGGATGGTGGCGTCGACCGCCACCCGCCACGAGTTGGCCAGGGCCTCGTCGACCGGGACGAGCAGGGCGTTGCCCGCCCCAGTGGTGCCGAGCGCCGAGTAGTGGTCGAGGCCCCACCGGCCGTCCACCCGGAGCGACCCGAGGACCAGGGTGAGCAGCGGGGCGGCGACCAGCGCGAGCGCGGCGGCGGTGGCGACCAGCACCGGCACGTCGCCGCGCCGGGGACGACGGGTCGTGGTGCGGACCGCGGACCGCTCCACGGCCTGCTCGCGGCGCGACCGGCCCGCGTGCGCGACGTACAGCAGCACGGTCACCACGAGCAGCTGCAGCACCGACAGCGCGGCGGCGGCCTGCAGGTCGAGGAACTGCGTGGTGAGCAGGTAGATCTCGGTCTCGACGGTGGCGTAGTGCAGGCCGCCGAGGGTGAGCACGATCCCGAACGCGGTGGCGCAGAACAGGAACACGACGCTGGCGGCGGAGAGGATCGCCGGGGCCAGCGCGGGAAGGGTGACCGTGCGGAGCACCTGCCACGGCGACGCGCCCAGGGCCGCGGCCGCCTGCTCCCGGCGGGGGTCGAGGTTCTCCCACATCCCCCCGACCGTGCGCACGACGACGGCGAGGTTGAAGAACACCATCGCCGCGATGATCGCCGCCGGTGTGCCGTCGAGGCCGAGGCCGCCGAGCGCGCCGGAGGGCGCGAGCAGGGTCCGGAAGGCCACGCCCACCACGACCGTCGGCAGCACGAACGGCATCACCACGAACGCCCGCAACGCCCGGCGGCCGGGGAGCCGGAGCCGGTAGAGCGCGAACGTCAGCGGCAGGCCGAGCAGCACCGTCAGGGCGGTGGCGAGCGCCGCGGACCACACCGTGAACCACAGCACCTCGTGGGTGCGGCCGCGGGTCAGCACCTCCAGCGCGGCGCCGGGGTCGAACCGGCCCTCGGGCCACAGGCCGCGCGCCAGCATCCCGGCGACGGGCAGGGCGAAGAACAGCAGGAGGGCGAGGAGGGGTACAGCGGCGAGGGCGACCACGCCGACCCGCTCCCGCCAACGCCCCCTCACGACGTCACAGCCACGACGTCACAGCCACGTCACAGCGCCGCGTCCTGCCAGGCGCGCAGCCACTCGTCACGGTGCTCGGCGACCGAGGCCTCCGGCACGCTCCACGGGTCCTTCGCCGTCGGCGCCCACTTGGCCCAGGCCTGCGGCAGCGCGACGGACTCGTCGACGGGGTAGACGTACATGTTCTCGGGAAGCGCGGACTGGAACGACTTGCCGACCATGAAGTCGATGAAGGCCTTGGCGCCCTCGGGGTTCTCCGCCCCCTTCAGCAGGCCGGCGTACTCCACCTGGCGGAAGCAGGTGTCGAGCAGCGCGCTCGTCGTCGGCTTGGAGCCACCCTCGGGGACCGTGAACGGCGGTGAGCTCGCGTAGGAGACCACGATGGGACGGTCACCGCCGCCCCCGCCGGCGGTGAAGTCGACCTCGTAGGCGTCGGACCAGCCAGAGGTCACCTCGAGCCCGTTGTCGGCGAGGCGCTTCCAGTAGTCGGTCCAGCCGTCCTCGCCGTAGCGCGCGACCGTCGCGAGCATGAAGGCCAGGCCCGTCGAGGAGGTCGTCGGCGCCGGGGTGACGGTCAGGCCGCGGTAGCGCTTCTGGGTGAGGTCGTCGAACGTCTTCGGCGGCGCGAGGTCGTGCTGGTCGAACCAGTCGTCGTCGACGTTGACGCACACGTCGCTGTAGTCGACCGGGGTGACCAGGTCGGCGAGGGCGGCGTCCTGGGGCTCGAAGCGGCTGCCGGGGTCGTCGTTGGGGGCGTAGCCGGCCAGGATCCCCTCGTCGGAGGCCCGCGACACGAAGGTGTTGTCGATGCCGTAGACCATGTCGGCGATCGGCGAGCCCTTCGTGAGCACCAGCTTGTTGGTCAGCTCACCGGCGTCGCCGTTGGTCTCGATCTTGACCCGGTAGCCCGTCTTCGCGGTGAACTCCTTCAGCACCGACTTCGGCATGCTCCAGGAGTCGTGGGTGGCGACGACGACCTGCTTGGAGGTGGTCTGCTCGTCGGGGGCGGACCCCAGCGAGCAGCCGGCCAGCAGGCCGATGCCGAGGACGAGGGCGGCCGTGCCGCCGCGGTTGATGCGCATCGTGCTCTCCCTGAGGTGAAGGGAGGGAACCGCCGTGGCGGTCGAGAGTTCGACTTCCTTCGCCGGTGCTAGCCGGAGCAGGTTCGAGGGTCTGCGGCTCACCGCACTCTCAGCGTCTGGTGACGCTCCCCTGTCGTTTCAGTCGCGAGCCTACAACTTCGACTAGCGTCGGGCCGTGCCCAGTCCCACCCACCGCCTGCTCGTGCGCGTGATCCCGGTCGTACGACGCTCGGGCGAGGTCGACGACGCCGCGAAGGTCCGCCGGGAGGTGCTCGAACGCCAGGCGCGCGCGGACTCCTCGCCACCGCGCCGTCGGCTGCGCGGGTGCACCGTCACGGAGCGCGACGGGCTCGGCTTCCCGGTGCACGAGGTCCGCCCCGAGGGACGTGATCC
>JBQCEF010000263.1:0-13541 GCA_051960495.1 Nocardioides sp.
GGCGAGGCGGAGCTGGCGCCGCAGCCCGGGCTGGCGCGGCTCGACGACCTCGTGGCCACGGTGCGCGCGACCGGCCTGGACGTCGAGACCTCGGTCGTGGGCGAGCCGCGACCGTTGCCCGCAGCGGTGGACGTCTCGGCGTACCGCCTGCTCCAGGAGTCGCTCACCAACGTGATGAAGCACGCGCGCGCCTCGCGGGTGCGCGTCGTCGTCGCGCACGAGGCCGACCACCTCGGCATCGAGGTCACCGACGACGGCACCGGGCCGGCAGGCGAGAGCGTGACGGGGCGGGGTCTGCCCGGGATGCGCGAGCGGGTCGCGGTGCTCGGCGGGTCGTTCGAGGCCGGACCGTCGCCCACGGGTCCGGGCTTCCGGGTGAGCGCGAGGCTGCCGCGGTGAACGACGAGCGCGTGCGGGTGCTGCTCGCCGACGACCAGGAGCTCGTCCGGGCCGGGCTCGACATGCTGCTGGCCGGCGACTCCGGTGTCAGCGTTGTCGGCCAGGCCGCCGACGGCCTCGAGGCGGTCCGGCTGGCCGAGGAGCTCGTGCCCGACGTGGTGCTCATGGACGTGCGGATGCCCGGCGTCGACGGGATCGAGGCGACCCGGCGGATCCGCTCGCGGGCGAGCGGCCGCGGCGACGGCGACAGCGCGCCGGGGCCCCGCGTGGTGATGCTGACGACGTTCGACCTCGACGACTACGTGTTCGGGGCGTTCCGGGCCGGCGCCAGCGGGTTCCTGCTCAAGGACGCACCTCGGGCGCAGATCCTCGACGCCGTCCGGGCCGCCGCCGTCGGTGACGCGCTCGTCGCTCCCGCGATCACCCGGCGCCTGATCGAGCACTTCGCAGCGCCCGCGGCCGGCCGGCCGACGCCGCCGGAGCTCGATGAGCTCACCGCCCGCGAGCGCGAGGTGCTCGTGCTGATCGGCCGGGGTCTCTCCAACGGCGAGCTCGCCGACCACCTGGTGCTGTCGGAGAAGACCGTGAAGACCCACGTCGGGCGGATCTTCGCCAAGCTCGGGCTCCGGGACCGCGTCCAGGCGGTGATCTGGACCTACGAGGCCGGCCTGGTCGTGCCGGGGGACGCCCCTCCACACCCGTCCCGATAGCCTCTGCTCCGGCCTCGACCGCCGGAGGAAGGTGAGCATCGCGATGGTCGCCCGCGTGTGGGACGCCCTGCGCAGCCCCTTCTGGCTCGCGCGGATCGTCGCGCTCGTCGGCGCCGTCACGCTGGCCTCCTCGCTGCTGCCGGCGCTGCGGGGACGCACCGAGCTGGTCTACCGGATCGTGCCCGACGTCTTCCCGGCCGCGGCGACGACCGGCGCCGCGGCGGTGGGCGTCATCCTGCTGCTGCTGTCGCGGGCACTGCGGCGCGGCAAGGTCCGGGCGTGGCTGCTCGCCACGGTGCTCACCGCGGTCGCCGCCGTGCTGCACCTGATCAAGGGCTTCGACGTCGAGGAGGCGACGCTCTCGGTCGCGCTGTTCGCGCTGCTGGCGACGGCACGGGACAGGTTCACCGCTCGCCCCGACCCCCGGTCGACCCGCAAGCTCGTGACCGTCCTGCTGGCCGGCCCCGTGGTGGCCACGGTGCTCGGCTGGGCCTGGCTCGCGGTCGACGCGGACGGTCAGGCGGCCGGTACGACGACCGCGGACCGGATCGTCCACGCGCTGCTCGGCCTGCTCGGGATCCCCGGTCCGGTCCGCTTCGTCGACCCCGTCGACGGCGACCGGGCGGCCGTGGCGCTCGTCGTACTCGGCGCGGCGGTCCTGTTCCTCGCGGTCCTGGTGGCACTGCAGCCTGCGGACGGGCCGCACGCCCTGCGCGCGCAGGAGCGGTCCCGGCTGCAGGACCTCCTCGGGCGGTGGGGTGACATCGACTCGCTGTCCTACTTCGCCCTGCGCGACGACCGCTCGGTGATCTTCTCCCCGACCGGGAAGGCAGCGATCACCTACCGGGTCGTCGGCACGGTCTCGCTCGCCGCCGGCGACCCGATCGGCGACCCGGAGGCGTGGCCCGGTGCGGTCACGGCCTGGCTCGAGGAGGCCAGGGCGTTCGGCTGGGTGCCGGCGGTGCTCGCCGCGAGCGAGCGCGGTGCCGAGGCGTTCGCGCGCGCCGGCCTCGACGCCCTCGAGCTCGGCGACGAGGCGATCCTGCACACCAGCGAGTTCACCCTCGAGGGTCGCAGCATGCGGGTGGTCCGCCAGGCGGTGTCGCGCTGCACGCGCGCCGGTCTGGTCGCCACCTGCCACCGGGTCGGGGACCTCGACGACGCGACCGCGGACGAGGTCCGGGCGCGCGCCGACGAGTGGCGCGACGGTGCGGTCGAGCGCGGCTTCTCGATGGCGCTGGGGCGGTTCGGCGATCCCCGCGACCCGGACGCGGTCGTGGTGCTGTGCCGGGACGGCGCGGGGGCCTTGCGCGGCATGCTGCACCTCGTCCCGTGGGGCGCCGAGGGGCTGAGCCTCGACCTGATGCGGCGTGACCGCGACGCGGAGAACGGCATCGTCGAGCTGATGGTCTCCGAGCTGATGCGACAGGCTCCGGAGCTGGGCGTCCGGCACGTCTCGCTGAACTTCGCCGTGTTCCGCAGCGTCTTCGCGCGCGGGGAGCGGTTGGGTGCCGGACCGGTGCTGCGGCTGTGGCGCACCGTGCTGCTCTGGGCGTCGCGGTTCTGGCAGATCGAGTCGCTCTACCGGGCCAACGCGAAGTACCGGCCGGAGTGGCTTCCCCGCTTCATCTGCTTCTGCTCCTCGGCGGACCTGCCGCGGGTGGGGGTCGCGGCGCTGCGCGCGGAGGCTTTCCTCGTCGCGCCGTCCTGGGTGCGACGCGTGCTGCGGCCCTGACGCGGCCCACGACCCGGCGCCGTCGGGCACCATGGACGGGTGCTGACCGACGAGCAGATCGCCGCCCTGTCGCCGACCGAGCGCCGCGAGCTGATCGCGCGCCTGGTGCGTCCCGTGGACGACCTGGTCCCGTCCCGGCGGTGGTTGCGTCGGACCCGTGAGGTCCGCGTCGCCGTCATGGTGCTCAGTGCCGCGGTCTTGGTGCCCTGGATCGCCTACCTCGCCGTGACCCTCCCGCGCGTGTACGTCGCGCGCAACTGGGACGTGGCGTGGGTGGGCTTCGACGTGGTGCTGCTGGCCCTGATCACCGCCACCGCGGTGCTCGGCTACCTGCGCCGCCAGCTGCTGGTCCTCACCGCCTTCGCGGCCGGGGTGCTGCTGGTCTGCGACGCCTGGTTCGACGTGCTGACCGCGCACGGCGACGACCAGACCTGGTCGGTCCTCACCGCGGCGGTGGTCGAGCTGCCGATGGCCGGCCTGCTGATCGCCGGCGCCCTGCAGGTGATGCGCCTGGTCGCGGCGCGCGCGTGGCTGCTCGAGCCGGGGGCCCACGCCTGGCAGGTCCCCATCCCGTTGCCGAGCGCCGGCGACACGGCGGTGCGGCGCCGGGCGCGCTAGCCTCGACAGCACCGGACCGCCCGGACGCGCCTGTTCTCCGCCGTCCCTCTTCCCCAGGAGCTGCCCGTGACCGCCGCACTCAGCCCCCAGGCCAGGGAGGCCGCGCTGGACGCGATGGCCTCCACCGAGCTCGACGTGCTCGTCGTCGGGGGAGGGGTGACCGGGGTCGGCACCGCGCTCGACGCGGTCACCCGCGGGCTCAGCACTGGTCTCCTCGAGCAGCGCGACTACGCCTCGGGCACCTCCTCGCGCAGCAGCAAGCTGATCCACGGCGGCCTGCGCTACCTCGAGATGCTCGACGTGGGCCTCGTTCGCGAGGCGCTGCAGGAGCGCGGGCTGCTGCTCACCCGGCTCGCGCCGCACCTGGTCCGGCCGGTGCCGTTCCTCTACCCGCTGACCCATCGCGGCTGGGAGCGCCCCTACGTCGGCGCCGGGCTGATGCTCTACGACGGCATGGCGATGGCCGGCAAGTACGACGTCGGCCTGCCGCGCCACCGGCACCTGCTCAAGCGGCAGGTCGCGAGGATCGCCCCCGACCTGCGTCCCGACGCGTTCACCGGCGCGATCCAGTACTACGACGCCCAGGTGGACGACGCCCGGCTCGTGACCACCATCGCCCGCACGGCCGCCACGCACGGCGCCCACTGCGCGTCGCGGGTCAAGGTCGTCGGCTTCCTGCGCGAGGGCGAACGGGTCACCGGCGCCCGTGCGCGCGACCTCGAGACCGGCCGGGAGATCGACGTCCGGGCGCGTGTCGTGGTCAACGCGGCCGGCGTGTGGACCGACGAGATCCAGGAGCTGGTCGGCGGCCGCGGCGCGCTCAACGTCCAGGCCAGCAAGGGGATCCACCTCGTCGTGCCCCGCGACCGGATCCGCTCCGAGAGCGGCCTGATCATGCGCACGGCGACCTCGGTGCTGTTCGTCATCCCGTGGGGGCGCCACTGGATCATCGGCACGACGGACACCAAGTGGGACCTCGACAAGGCCCATCCGGCCGCCTCACGCACCGACATCGACTACCTGCTCGACAACGTGAACCGGATCCTGCGCGCACCGCTGGGCCCCGAGGACGTCGAGGGGGTATACGCCGGGCTGCGGCCGCTGCTGACCGGAGAGTCGGAGCCGACCAGCCGGATCTCGCGTGAGCACACCGTGGTGACCCCCGTCCCCGGGCTGGTGATCATCGCGGGCGGCAAGCTGACGACGTACCGCGTGATGGGCCGCGACGCGGTCGACGCCGCGCGGCACTCTCTGGGCCCCGACGGCATCCCCGACTCGATCACCGACCGGGTGCCGCTGGCCGGCGCCGACGGCTACGAGACCCGGAGCAACCAGCGAGTGGCCCTGGCCCGGGACTCCGGGCTGCACCCGGCCCGGATCGAGCACCTGCTCGGGCGGTACGGCGGGCTGGTGGACGAGCTGCTCGCGCTGGTGGCCGAGCGGCCGGAGCTGGCCGACCCCCGCGAGGGCGCCGAGGACTACCTGCGAGTCGAGGTCGTGCACGCCGCGACGCACGAGGGCGCGCGGCACCTCGACGACGTGCTCACCCGGCGGACCCGGATCTCGATCGAGACCTTCGACCGGGGGGTCCACGCGGCGCGGCCGGCGGCCGAGCTGATGGCCGGGGCGCTGGGCTGGGACGCGGCCCGGCTCGACGACGAGGTCGACCACTACCTGCGCCGCGTCGAGGCCGAGCGGCAGAGCCAGCGCGAGCTCACCGACTCCGAGGCCGACGAGGCGCGGGTCCAGGCACCCGACATCGTGTGATCACGAGGTGCCCGAGAACTTTGCCGAGTTGTGCAACTGCGTGAACTGACGGCTGTTGCCGCGTCGTGATGACGGGCAGGCTCGGACCCGGCACGGGCCCGCCGGTCATCTCGGGAGTCGGCGGGTCCGCCGTGCTCAGCGGGTGCGCGTGGGGAGAGGGAAGACGCGCGGGTGCCTGGCGGCGGCGCGCTCGGCGGCCGCACGGGCCTCACGGCGGCGGTCGCGCATCTGTGAGGCGGCGATGTCGAGGACGAGGGTGGATGCCCCGGTGAACATGTCTGTCGCTACTTTCTCGGTGTCGGTCGGCACGTCATCGTGCCTGGTTGCTGCACTCACCAGTCTAGTCCGGTGTAGTGACCAAACGCAGGCATTGCCGATTACATTCCACGTGATCTCCGTCTCGTTCCGGCGCGCGGCGCGGGCGTGGAACCGGTTTCGGTTACCGAGGGGTACCACCTGAGACGGCGGTCACATACTCTCGGTATATGACTGCGCACCCCGATCCCGTGGACCCCTCCGGCCTCGGCACCGACGAGGTCCGAGACCCCGGGCACGACCTCACCGCCTCCTACGCGCTCGAGCCCTCTTACGTGCGGGCGCTCACCGACCACGTCCTGGCCACCTCGGGCGAGTCGGTCACGGCGTACTGCCCGTTCAACGGCCAGCCGCTCGGCGCGATCCCGCAGTCCACCGAGGCCGACGTGGAGGAGGCCTTCGTCCGGGCGCGCCGGGCGCAGGAGAGCTGGGCGCGCACGTCGCTGAAGGAGCGGGCCGCGGCGATGCTGCGGCTGCACGACCTGATCCTGGACCGGCAGGCCGAGGTCATCGACCTGATCTGCTGGGAGTCCGGCAAGGCCCGCAAGCACGCCTTCGACGAGCCGCTGCACGTCGCGCTGACCGCCCGCTACTACGCGCGCACCGGCGAGGAGCACCTCGCCACCACCCGCCGCACCGGTGTGGTCCCGGTGCTCACCCACGTGGAGCAGCACCGCCACCCCAAGGGGGTCGTCGGGATCATCTCGCCGTGGAACTACCCGTTCACGATGGCGCTGTGCGACGGGCTGCCGGCGCTGATGGCCGGCAACGCCGTCGTCGCCAAGCCCGACGCCCAGACCATGCTCTCGGCGCTGCTCGGCAAGCAGCTGCTCGAGGAGGCGGGCTTCCCCGCCGACCTGTGGCAGGTCGTGGCCGGCCCGGGCCGGGTGATCGGCACCGAGATGATCAAGCGCTCGGACTACATCTGCTTCACGGGGTCGACCGCGACGGGCAAGCACATCGCGAAGCAGTGCGCCGAGCGGCTGATCGGCTGCTCGCTGGAGCTCGGCGGCAAGAACCCGATCCTGGTGCTGCGCGACGCCGACCTGGACAAGGCCGCCGAGGGCGCGATCCGCGCCAGCTTCTCCAACGCCGGCCAGCTGTGCGTCTCGATGGAGCGGATGTTCGTCGCCGACCAGGTCTACGACCGCTTCGTGCAGAAGTTCGTCGAGCGCACGAAGGCCATGAGCCTCAAGCCGGGACTCGACTGGGGCAGCGACATGGGTTCGCTGATCTCCCAGGACCAGCTCGACACCGTCGTGGCCCACGTCGAGGACGCGAAGGCCAAGGGTGCCCGCGTCCTCGCCGGTGGCCGGGCGCGCCCCGACCTCGGTCCGTACTTCTACGAGCCGACGATCCTCGAGGGCGTCACCCCGGGGATGACCTGCTTCGGTGACGAGACGTTCGGCCCGGTGATCTCGCTCTACCGGTTCCACGACGAGGCCGATGCCGTCGCGCGCGCCAACGCCGGCGAGTACGGCCTCAACGCCTCGATCTACACCCGCGACCTGAAGCGCGGCCGCGCGCTCGCGGCGCGGATCAAGTGCGGGACGGTCAACGTCAACGAGGCCTTCGGTGCGACGTTCGCCAGCATCGACTCCCCGATGGGCGGCATGCGCGAGTCGGGCCTCGGCCGCCGCCAGGGCTCGGAGGGGATCCACCGCTACACCGAGTCCCAGTCGGTCGGCACGCAGAAGGCGATCCGGTTCGCCCCGATGTTCGGGATGAAGGACGAGACCTACGCCAAGCTGATGACCGCCAACCTGCGCCTGATGAACAAGCTCCGGAGGAAGTGAGAAATGGCTTTCGACTTCGACGTCCTCGTCATCGGCTCCGGCTTCGGGGGGTCCGTCACCGCCCTGCGGCTGACCGAGAAGGGTTACAAGGTCGGCGTCCTGGAGGCCGGGGCACGGTTCAGCGACCAGGACTTCGCGGACACCTCCTTCGACGTGCAGCGCTACCTGTTCCGTCCGGAGGTCGGCTGCTACGGCATCCAGCGGATCGACGCGCTCAAGGACGCCCTGATCCTCTCCGGTGCCGGCGTCGGCGGCGGCTCGCTGGTCTACGCCAACACGCTCTACGAACCGCTGCCGGCGTTCTACAACGACCCGCAGTGGCGCGACATCACCGACTGGCGAAGCGAGCTCGCGCCGTACTACGACCAGGCCAAGCGGATGCTCGGCGTCGTCGAGAACCCGCTGCGCACACCGTCCGACGACGTCATGGAGAAGGTCGCGAACGACATGGGCGTGGGCGACACGTTCCACCCGACCCCGGTCGGGGTGTTCTTCGGCGGGCCCTCCGCGGAGCCGGGGGAGCAGGTCGCCGACCCCTACTTCGGCGGCGCCGGCCCGGACCGCAACGCGTGCCTGGGCTGCGGTGAGTGCATGACCGGCTGCCGGCACAACGCCAAGAACACGCTGGTGAAGAACTACCTCTACCTCGCCGAGCGCAACGGCGCGAAGGTGCTGCCGCTGACCACGGTCACCGACGTGGTGCCACGCGAGGGCGGCGGGTACGACGTGAAGGTGCGGTTCACCAAGGCGAAGCTGCGCCGCAGGTCCGCCACCCGGACGCTGACCGCCGAGCAGGTGGTGTTCTCGGCCTCGGCGCTGGGCACCCAGCGGCTGCTGCACCGGATGCGCGACGAGGGCAAGCTGCCCAACCTCTCGCCGCGGCTCGGCCACCTCTCCCGCACCAACTCCGAGTCGATCCTGGGCGCCATCGCGCCGGACAGGACGGTCGACTACAGCCAGGGCGTCGCGATCACGTCGAGCTTCCACCCCGACGACGACACCCACATCGAGCCGGTCCGCTACGGCAAGGGGTCCAACGTGATGGCGCTGCTGCAGACGGTGCTGACCGATGGTGACGGCCCGATGCCGCGCTGGCGGACCTGGCTCAAGGAGCTGTGGAAGGAGAAGCTGAACGTCCTCGACCTCTACGACATGAAGCACTGGTCGGAGCGCACCGTCATCGCGCTGGTCATGCAGAGCGTGGACAACTCGATCACGACGTTCACCAAGAAGATGCCGGTCACCGGCCGGCGCTACCTGTCCTCGCGGCAGGGTCACGGCGCCCCGAACCCGACCTGGATCCCGGTCGGCAACGACGCCGTGCGCCGGATGGCTTCGATCATCGGCGGGCGTCCGGGCGGCTCGATCGGCGAGCCGTTCAACCGGCCGCTGACCGCCCACTTCATCGGCGGCTGCGCGATCGGGCTCGACGAGCAGCGCGGCGTGATCGACCCCTACCAGCGGGTGCACAACTACCCGGGGCTGCACGTGGTCGACGGGTCGGCGATCAGCGCCAACCTCGGCGTGAACCCGTCGCTGACGATCACCGCGCAGGCCGAGCGGGCGATGGCCTACTGGCCCAACAAGGGCGAGGCCGACCCCCGGCCCGCGCCGGGGGAGGGTTACCGGAGCATCCCGCCGGTGCGCCCGGCCCACCCCGTGGTCCCCGAGGAGGCCCCGGCGGCGCTGCGGCTGCCGATCGTCGCCGTCTCCTGACGGCGACGCCACCCGGCGGTTGAGGAGCGAGCGCAGCGAGCGTCTCGAAACCGGCCACCCGACGTAGGAGGATCCCCGGCACCCGGTGCCGGGGATCCACCAACGTCCGGGGCGTCGCCGGGGCAAGGCCTCCGACATGGTCCAGGGCCCGACCGGGGAGGGAGGGATGGTCGGGCCCTGGAACGTCCATGCAGCTGCCTGGACAGGAGAGACCCGGCCTGGGAGGGAGCAAAGCCACCGGACCTCTGCCCCCATCAACGAGGGGGACTGGAACGGGTTACGGTCCGGACGAGAAATTTCTCGACGACTTTCCGCCCGGTCCCGACGAGGCTGCCCGGCTCCCGTGTCCGGGCCTCCGGACGCGGCCGGATCGCCCCGCCCCCGCTCGATAGACTCCTGCTGCCGGCCCGCCGGCGCAGCCCGCCTCCCGCCGCGAAAGGCTCCCCGTGACCGCAGAGCACGACCTGGTCCTCGTCGTCGACTTCGGGGCGCAGTACGCCCAGCTCATCGCGCGCCGGGTGCGCGAGGCCCGGGTCTACTCCGAGATCGTGCCGCACACGATGCCGGTGGCCGAGATGCTGGCGCGCAACCCCCGCGCGATCATCCTGTCCGGTGGCCCGTCGTCGGTCTACGAGCCGGGTGCCCCCAACGTCGACGAGGCCATCTTCGCGGCCGGGGTCCCGGTGTTCGGGATGTGCTACGGCTTCCAGGCGATGGCGCTCAACCTCGGCGGCGAGGTGCGTCGTACCGGCCGCTCGGAGTACGGCCGCACGCCGGTGACGGTCACCGAGCCGGGCACCCTGCTCAAGGAGGTGCCGCGCGAGCACCGGGTCTGGATGAGCCACGGCGACTCGGTGGTCGCGGCGCCGCAGGGCTTCACGGTCCTGGCCAGCACCGACGCCACACCGGTCGCGGCGTTCGAGGACCTCGACCGGCGGATGGCCGGGGTGCAGTGGCACCCCGAGGTCCTGCACACCGAGCACGGCCAGGCCGTGCTCAGCCACTTCCTGCTCAACATCGCCGGCTGCCGGCCGACCTGGACCATGGTCAACATCGTCGAGGAGCAGATCGAGCACATCCGCGAGCAGGTCGGCGACAAGCGCGCGATCTGCGGGCTCTCCGGCGGGGTCGACTCAGCGGTCGCCGCCGCGCTGGTCCAGCGCGCGATCGGGGACCAGCTCACGTGCGTCTTCGTCGACCACGGCTTGCTGCGCAAGGGCGAGGCCGAACAGGTCGAACGGGACTTCGTCGCCGCCACCGGTGTCTCGCTGCACGTGGTGGACGCCGAGAAGCGGTTCCTCGACGCGCTCGCCGGGGTGACCGACCCCGAGGAGAAGCGCAAGATCATCGGCCGCGAGTTCATCCGGGTCTTCGAGGCCGCCGAGCTCGAGATCGTCGGCGACGCCGCCGCGCACGGCGAGCGGGTCCAGTTCCTGGTGCAGGGCACGCTCTACCCCGACGTCGTCGAGTCCGGGGGCGGTGCGGGCACCTCGAACATCAAGTCCCACCACAACGTCGGCGGCCTGCCCGAGGACCTGCAGTTCGAGCTCGTGGAGCCGCTGCGGACCCTGTTCAAGGACGAGGTCCGCCTCGTCGGGGAACAGCTCGGCCTGCCCGCCGAGATCGTCTGGCGCCACCCCTTCCCCGGTCCCGGCCTCGGCATCCGGATCATCGGCGAGGTCACCCACGAGCGGCTCGAGATCCTCCGCGAGGCCGACGCGATCGCCCGCGAGGAGGTCACCAAGGCCGGCCTCGACCGCGACATCTGGCAGTTCCCGGTCGTGCTGCTGGGCGACGTGCGCTCGGTCGGTGTCCAGGGCGACGGCCGCACCTACGGCCACCCCGTCGTACTGCGTCCGGTCACGTCCGAGGACGCCATGACCGCCGACTGGGCGCGCCTTCCCTACGACGTGCTCGAGGCGATCTCCACCCGGATCACCAACGAGGTCCGCGAGATCAACCGGGTCGCGGTCGACATCACCAGCAAGCCCCCCGGCACGATCGAGTGGGAGTGACCGGAGCCGACTCCCGAGCGACTGTCCGGGAAGACAAGAATTTCCCCAGTTGTCTCATTTGACCTGTTTTCCCACCCCCTGACGCTCTAGCATCGCCTGTAACCGGCGACGGGGTCGGGGGCGACATGCCCCGCGAAAGTCGCCGGACCGCGTGCCGTGGAAAGGGGGAGGGGCGTGGTGGAGCAGGCGACGAGCATCGAGCGCGCCGAGGAGCTGCTGCGCTCCGACGCGCGCGAGGCCCTGCGGCTCGCGCTCGAGGCCCTCGAGAGCACCGTCGCGGTGCAGGACTCCGTCGAGTACCAGCGCTGGTTGCTGGTCAAGGGCGGGGCCCAGGCCCGGCTCGGCGACACCGAGGACGGTGGCCGGATCCTGCGCGAGGTGCGGGTGTGGGCCGACGCCCGGGGAGAGCAGTCCCTGCTCGCGCAGTGCCACCGCCGGCTCTCGATGCTGTTCCGGCGGGTGGGGGACCCCGCCCTGATGCTCGAGCACGCGGTCACCGCCCTCGACCTGCTCGACGAGAGCACCAGCGCCTCCGTCCGCGCGGAGTACCTGCTCGGGCTCGCCGACGCGCTCGGCGCCAGCGAGTCGTTCGACGAGTCCATCGCGCGCTACCGGCAGGCCGGCGCGCTCGCCGAGGCGTGCGGCGACCGGTGGGCCCAGCTCGCGGTGCTCAACAACCTCGCCTACACGCTCTACGAGGCCGGGCGGGCCGACGAGGCGGTCGCGACGGCCGAGCGGCTGCGCGACGAGTACGCCGCGGACGGGCGGCCCTTGCTCCGTCACGTCGGCGACACGATCGCCTGCGCCTACATGTCGGTCGGCCGGTACGACGAGGCCGTGCAGGTGCTCGAGCCGCTGTGCCGGGTCGGGGAGAACGGCGAGGACTGCGACGCCGTGGTGATGGGCCTGATCACGCTGGCCGCGATCCGGCGTCGGCAGGAGCAGTTCGACGCCGCGGCCGAGGACCTCGACCGGGCGCGTGAGCTGATCGCGCAGTACTCGCTCAAGGGCCCGGCGATCCAGCTGCTGCGCGAGCAGGCGGAGCTGCAGGCCGCGCTCGGGCAGTACCGCGAGGCCTTCGAGACGTTCCGGGTCTTCCATGACGCGGAGGTCGAGCTCCGCGCCGCCGAGCGCGACTCCCGTGCTCGCACGCTCAACGCGATCTTCGAGGCGACCGAGGCGCGGCGCCGCAGCGACCACTTCCGCGAGCTGTCGGTGCGCGACCCGCTGACCGGGCTGCACAACCGTCGCCACATGGACAACGTGCTGACCGAGGTCCTCGACCGTGTCGCGCAGGGCCAGGGCCGGCTCACCGTCGGGCTCGTCGACCTCGACCACTTCAAGCGGATCAACGACACCCGCTCGCACGCCGTCGGCGACGAGGTGCTGCGCCGGGTCGCGCGAGTGCTGGAGCAGGAGGCCGACCGCGTGCCCGACGGGCTCGCCGTGCGCATGGGCGGGGAGGAGTTCCTCGTCGTGCTGCCCGATGTCGAGACCGACGTCGCCGTCGAGCTGCTCGAGGACGTCCGTCGCGCGCTGGCGTCGTACGCCTGGGCCGAGGTGACCGGCGGCATCGCGGTCACCGCCAGCATCGGCGTCGCCTCCGCGCCGTACGACGCGGTCGACCGGCGCACCCTGCTGGAGGTCGCCGACGAGAACCTCTACCGCGCCAAGCGCGACGGTCGGGACCGCCTCGTCACGGCGGACGGCCAGCTCGCCGACGCCTGATCCGCCCTCACAGCGAGCTCACAGGAAACTCCTAGGAAGCTCGCGGTCACGTCCTGCATGCTTGAGGACTGTGAGCCGGCCCGATGCGACCCTGACCCGCGCCGACGGGTCGCCGTTGCGCGTGCTCGTCGTGGACGACGAGGTCAACATCGCCGAGCTCGTCAGCATGGCGTTGCGCTACGAGGGCTGGGAGACCGCGCTCGCGCACACCGGCCGGTCCGCGGTGGAGCAGGCCAAGGAGGTCCGTCCCGACGCGGTCGTCCTCGACATCATGCTGCCGGACTTCGACGGCCTCGAGGTGATGCGCCGGGTGCGCGCGGACCAGCCCGACGTGCCGGTGCTCTTCCTGACCGCCCGCGACTCGGTCGAGGACCGGGTGTCCGGGCTGACCGCGGGCGGCGACGACTACGTGACCAAGCCGTTCAGCCTCGAGGAGGTGGTCGCCCGGCTACGGGGCCTGATGCGCCGCGCGGGGGCCGCCGACCGGCGGCAGAGCTCGGTGCTCGCCGTCGGTGACCTCACGCTCGACGAGGAGAGCCACGAGGTGCGGCGTGGCGGCGAGGAGATCACCCTGACCGCCACCGAGTTCGAGCTGCTGCGCTACCTGATGCGCAACCCTCGCCGGGTGCTGTCGAAGGCCCAGATCCTCGACCGCGTGTGGAACTACGACTTCGGCGGGCAGGCCCACGTGGTCGAGCTCTACCTCTCCTCCCTGCGCCCGAAGGTCGACGCCGGGCGCGAG
>JBQCEF010000264.1:0-3581 GCA_051960495.1 Nocardioides sp.
AAGGGTCCGACGTACCTGCTCACCGACCTCGCGCCGATCACCGCCGGGCTCGACACGAACGTCGGACGCTGGCTGTTCCTGGGCTTCTTCATCGCATTCGCGATCAAGGCGCCGATGTTCCCCGTGCACACCTGGCTGCCGACCGCCGCCGGCGAGGCGACGCCCGGCACGTCCGTGCTGCTGGTCAGCATCCTGGACAAGATCGGCACCTTCGGGATGATCCGGTTCTGCCTCGGACTGTTCCCGGAGGCCTCCAAGTGGGCCACCCCGGTCGTGCTCGTGCTCGCCGTGATCAGCGTGCTCTACGGCGCGCTGCTCGCGATCGGCCAGCGCTCGATCCCGCGCCTGATCGCCTACACCTCGGTGTCCCACTTCGGTTTCATCGTCATGGGCATCTTCGTGATGAACAGCTACGGCCAGGCCGGGTCCACGCTCTACATGTTCAACCACGGGCTCTCGACCGCGGCGCTGTTCCTGGTGACCGGCTTCCTGATCAAGCGTCGCGGCTCGCACCTGATCGGTGAGTTCGGCGGTGTCGAGAAGGTCGCCCCGGTGCTCGCCGGGATCTTCCTGGTCGCGGGCCTCTCGTCGCTGTCGCTTCCGGGGCTCTCGCCGTTCATCTCCGAGTTCCTGGTGCTCGTCGGCACGTTCACCTACAACTGGTGGTACGCCGTCTTCGCCGTCCTCGGCATCGTCCTGGCCGCGCTCTACATCCTGCTGATGTACCAACGCACGATGACCGGCCCGACCCGTCCCGAGATCGTCGGGATGAAGGACCTGAACCTGCGCGAGGTCGGTGCGCTTGCACCCCTGCTGCTGCTGATCGTGCTGCTCGGCTTCTTCCCGAAGCCGCTGACGGCGATCATCAACCCCGCGGTGGGAAGCACGCTGGAGCAGGCCGGGGTCACCGACCCGAAGCCTGACGTCCCCGTCGAACTCGCCTCGGACGCTGACAAGGAGTCCCGCCAGTGATCGCCCAGCTCGCCGACTCGGCCCTGGAGTTCTCGAAGCCCAGCATCGAGTACTCCATGCTGTCGCCGCTGCTCATCATCTTCGGCGTCGCGATCGTGGGGGTGCTGGTCGAGGCGTTCGCGCCCCGCCACCTGCGCTACATGATCCAGTCGCTGCTCGCCATCGTCGGCGTGGTCGGCGCGTTCGTCGCCACGATCATCGTCGCCGGCGGGCTGAAGCCGCGCGGGGACTCCGCCGGCTACGGCTCGATCGCGGCCGAGGGCGCGATCGCGGTGGACGGCCCGACGATCTTCATCTGGGCCACGCTGCTGCTGCTGTCGCTGATCAGCGTGCTGCTGTTCGCCGAGCGCCACCTCGAGGGCGGCATCACCGCGTTCGCCGGCCAGGCTGCCGCGCTGCCGGGCACCGAGGCGGAGCGCGAGGCCTCCACCCGCGGTCTCGAGCACACCGAGGTCTTCCCGCTGATGATGTTCGCGGTCGGCGGGATGATGCTGTTCCCGGCCGCCAACGACCTGATCACGATGTTCGTCGCGCTGGAGATCCTGTCGCTGCCGCTCTACCTGCTGTGCGGGCTGGCCCGGCGCCGTCGCCTGCTGTCGCAGGAGGCCGCGCTGAAGTACTTCATGCTCGGCGCCATCTCGTCCGGCGTCTTCCTCTACGGCATCGCGCTCGTCTACGGCTACGCGGGCTCGATGGGCTTCGCGGACATCAGCGAGGCGATCTCGGGCCGCATCGGCTCCGACGTACTGCTGCTCGGCGGCATCGGCCTGCTCGCGGTCGGCCTGCTCTTCAAGGTCGGCGCCGCGCCGTTCCACGCCTGGACCCCCGACGTCTACCAGGGCGCCCCCACCGCGGTCACCGCGTTCATGGCCGCCTGCACCAAGGTGGCCGCCTTCGGCGCGCTGCTGCGGCTGTTCTACGTCGCCTTCGGCGGCGCGCGCTGGGACTGGACGCCGATGATCTGGGTCATCGCGATCCTGACCATGGCGGTGGGCAGCGTCCTTGCGCTGACCCAGTCCGACATCAAGCGCATGCTCGCCTACTCCTCGATCGCCCACGCCGGCTTCGTGCTGGTGGGCTTCGTCGGCGTGCACCAGGTCACCCGCCCCGACAGCTTCGAGATCACCTCGCTGCAGGCGGTGCTGTTCTACCTGGTCACCTACGGCTTCATGACCGTCGGCGCGTTCGCGGTGGTGACCATCGTCCGCGACGGCAGCGGCGAGGCGACCCACCTCTCGCGCTGGGCCGGGCTGGGCAAGGAGTCCCCGTTCGTTGCGGGCGTCTTCGCCTTCTTCCTGCTCGGCATGGCCGGCATCCCGCTGACGAGCGGCTTCACCGGCAAATGGGCGCTGTTCACCTCCGCGGTCGCCGGCGGCGCCTGGCCGCTGGTGGTCATCGCGGTGCTCGCCAGCGCGGTGGCGGCGTTCTTCTACATCCGGGTGATCGTGCTGATGTACTTCTCCGACCCGATCGGTGAGGGCCCGACCGTCGTGATGCCGAGCATCCTGACCACGATCGTCATCGCGGTCGGCTTCGCGGCGACGGCTGCCCTGGGCATCGTCCCGGGCCCGGTGCTCGACCTCGCCGCGACCGCGGGGCAGTTCGTACGGTGAAGCACGAGCCCGCCTCCCTGGCGCTGCCGATCCTCGACACCGCCCTCGAGGAGCGGCTGCGCGCCCGGATGGCACTGGTCGAGGCCGAGCTCGAGGAGGCGATCCAGAGCGAGGCGGCGTTCGTCACCGAGGCTGCGCGCCACCTCATGCAGGCCGGCGGCAAGCGGTTCCGGCCCCTGCTGGTGCTGCTCGCGGCCGAGACCGGCGACCCCGAGGCCGACGGCGTGGTCACCTCGGCCTGTGTCGTCGAGCTGACCCACCTGGCCTCGCTCTACCACGACGACGTGATGGACGAGGCCGCCCTGCGCCGCGGAGCCGAGTCGGCGAACGCGCGCTGGGACAACCTGGTCGCGATCCTCACCGGCGACTTCTTGTTCTCCAAGTCCTCGGAGCTGACCGCCCGGCTCGGGGCCGACGCGGTGAAGATCCAGGCCGAGACGTTCACCCGGCTCGTCGAGGGCCAGATCCTCGAGACGCTCGGGCCCGGCGAGGGCGACGACCCGCTCGAGCACTACCTGCGCGTGGTGGCCGGCAAGACCGGTTCGCTGATCGCCACCTCGGCGCGTTACGGCGCCCGGTTCGCCGGTGCCTCGCTCGAGGTCGAGGACGCGCTCACGGCGTACGGCGAGAAGATCGGCTCGGCGTTCCAGCTCTCCGACGACATCCTCGACATCGCCAGCGAGTCCGAGGAGTCCGGGAAGACGCCCGGGACGGACCTGCGCGAGGGCGTGCCGACGCTGCCGGTGCTGCTGGCCAAGCGCTCGACGGACCCGGCGGACGCCCGGCTCCTCCAGCTGCTCGACGCCGACCTCAGCGACGACGCGCTGCACGCCGAGGCGCTCGACATGCTGCGCAAGCACCCCGCGATGGACGAGGCCCGCGCCTACGTGGTCGCCCGCGCCCAGGAGGCCAAGCGCCTCCTCGGGATCCTGCCCGCCGGGTCGGTCCGCCAGGCCCTCGAGGACTTCGCCGACGTGGTCGCGGTGCGCTCGGCCT
>JBQCEF010000265.1:0-5330 GCA_051960495.1 Nocardioides sp.
CCAGTGGCCGACTGACACTCTGAGCGAGGACATCGCAACCGCTAGATCCATCCTCGAAGCTGGACCGCCAGAGTCGTTCATGTGGCCGGAGAACCCGCTGGTCGCCGTCGCCGCCGCCGCTATCCACGCCCACGTGACCGGCGCCGTCGAGCTCGATCTCGAAGATCTTGAATGGGCAGCCGGCGGCGTCCTCCACGCCGCCCAGAACCCGCGGATCGACGGCATGAGCAGCTCCAACAGCGTGTTTCCCATGGGCGGCGATCGAGCTGCGGCGGTCGCCGTGCCGCTGCTACTCCTCGCACCGTGCGACCCGCTCGACCTCGATCCTGATCTCGTGAACGAAGCACTTCACGCGGTCGCAACCAGCATGTTCGATGAGGTCCGCATGTCCTTCGCCAGAGGTTGTGACCTGGTGTGGGCCACTCCGTGCGACACGGACGAGGCCAGCAACTGTCGCAGGCACTCGGCCGCCTGGGCCGCGGCCGAACAGGGGCTGGCTGACTGCGTGCTCGGACCGTGGGACTTCGAGCAGCAACGCCGACAGCCGGCAACCCTCGAGCCCCCCTACCAGGAATCACTCCCAGCAGTGCCGGATGACGATCTGCTGGTGAACCGGCTCCGGATGCCGGTGGTGTGTCTTGCTGGGGCATCGAACGCTGCCTGCCTCGTTGAGGAAACCCAAGCGCTGGCCGCCCCGTTGTGGGATGCGCACCGCCGCGCGTTGGACCACTGGTGGCGTGAGGGCTATGACCACCTCAGCCAGCGCCACCACGAGCCGGTCGCACGGGTGCTCATGGAGGCGGCAATCCGTGGTGACCGAACCGTTCTCGACAACCATCTGCGCACGTTCGCATCCAACTCGCACGCACTCCAGATGTTCATGGACAGCTTCGCGACGATCTTTAGCTATGATGACCGCCTTCGCCCCTCACTTACGACGGTCTGGGTCCCGTCGCTGCGGACCGTCCTGGACGCCATCGACGCCGGCGCAGATCTGCGCGGAGACGAACACTCCTGGTTCGACTGGGCCGTCGCCTCGCTGCTGCCGACTCCGAAGGTCGAATCCGCCGACCTCGACCCGGACGCGACCCTAAACCGGTGCCGCGAGAGTTGGGCCGATCCGGACGACTTCGCCGACCTCTTCGATCGGTGGGCAGCGCTCGCAAAGGGAGAGCCGAAAGCCGCAGACGCTGTCGCTCAGCTTGCCCGAACTGCGCCGATCGACTGGCAGGCCACCACAGGCATCGAGTGGCTCGAGACCATCCTCGATGGACGTCATGTCGAGTTCGCGAACCGGGTCTGGTTCGTGACGAACTGGCTTGGTGAGCTCCGTGCCGCTGGAGCGGTCACGGGCTCGGTCGTCGGTCCGTTCCATCGGGTGGTCGACGGGCTTGCCACGGGTGGCGATACTGCCGCCGTGGCCCTTCAGCTGCTCGACGAGTAGCCGGCTTCGACGCAGCCGAGTCGTGGTCGCCGTCAACGGGTCGAGGCCACGCCCGGTCCTTCGCTTTCCGATGTATCTGTCTGGGCGAGGTGAGGAACCACTCGACTCCGCTGACGAGTGGGCGCTCCCCGCAGGCGGATTCCTACCGATACACGTGGAGGGCACGTCATTCTGGTGTGTGGCAGGCAACCAGCGCATGAGCGGGAAGTTTCTCCGAGAACTTCCCACCTGTGAGCCACCCGGTGAGGCACTTGGTGAGCGTGTCGGTGAGGGCCGCCTTCTTCCGTGGAGTTCCGCCTGGATCCACGGAAAGGAACTCCGCCGATGCCTTCGATCATCCAAGCCGGCATCACGCCCCGCGAACTCGACGACCTCGTCAACGCCGAGCGCTGGCGGGCGTGGTGTCGCGCCCGACCCGAGCTCGAAGCCTTCGACTCACTCGCCACCATCAGGCGCCTGAGGGGCGCGGCCGAGGACCAGGCGCTCGGCGCCTTCCTTTGGCTGGGGGCGACCGACGGAGGCGACGACCAGCTCGCGGCCATCGCGGTGCTCCACCAACTCGGCGCCTCCATCCGGATCATCGCCAGGCACTTCTGGTACGCCGCCGACGGCGAGGCGGAGGGGATCGTCGCGGGCGCCATGTGGGAGCAGATTCGCGCGTACGACTGGCGTGAACGAACAGGGCGACATGCGCAGGCGATCCATCACGCCACCCGGAAGTCGGTGCGCTCGGTGCTGCTGCGCGACCCCTCCCGGTGGCAGACGCGAGGGGTGATCCCGCTCAACCCGCAGTCCTGGCTGTTCGAGGCGGTGATGAAACGGCCGCTCGCGGAGGAGCTCAGAGTGACAGACCTCGGGCCGCAGGATGAGCTCCAGGCCCTCCTTCGCTGGTCTCTGCGGAACGGCGTCCTCGACGACGACGAAGTCGCACTGCTCACGGAGCTCCTCGATGCCGACCGGGACAACCCACGCATCACGAAGTGGATGCGGGGAGCCTGCTCGACTTTGGCAGTGGAACGGGCGGCGTCGGCGCGCGGCGTCTGTGCCAAGTCCGTGACCCGAGCCCGTGATCGAGCGATCGCGAAGCTCCGTCAAGCCGCTCCGATCTTCATTGACGAGGTCGCGTGATGACTGTCCACTCGACCCCGGTTGACGCGCTTGAAGGGGACATGCAGACCTGCCCTTCCCCAGAGACCCTCCCGATCGAGGCCGGTGACGTCGAATGGGTCGCAGACCTGTTCGACACGCTTCGCGCTGGTGACATCGACGCCATCGTTGATCGCCTCGACGAGGTGGCCCGGCTCGCGCGCAAGTCGGCCAAGGCACGTCGCATGTTGAGCACGGTTGATCCGAGATTGCTCAGCCAGGGGCTCGCGCTCCACCGGGCGAGGGGCGAGGTGTCCCAATGAGCACTGTCACCGAGCCTGTCGCCCTCGCCGATCTCGTGGCCGCAGTACGCCGCCAGCTGGCGGGCACCGCCCCTCCGAACTGGATGGCGACCTCACTCCTGGGAGCGAGCACGAGCGTGCGCGGTGCTCACCAAGGCGCTGGAGCCAGCACGGTGTCAGTTGCCCTGGCCGAGGCGCTCGCTGAGAACGATGCCCCCGGCGCCACGATCGTCGACCTCACTGAAGACGAGTCGTTCGGTGCTTGCGCGACGATCGAGGCACGTGCCGACGTCGGGCTACGAGGATGGTCCGGCGGTCGTCGAGGCAACGTCCGCGTCGTGCGTCCCACCGGCGGTGTCGCCGATGCCGACGCCATTCCGGGCAGCGTCGTCGTGGACACCGGCGATTGCGGCTGGCCTGAGCGGTCTGACGTGCTTGTCATGCGGGCGACGATCCCCAGCGTCCTTCGCGCCGAGCGGGTGCTCGCCTCCTCGTCGGCGTACGCGGTCGCCGTCGTCGCCGCAAGCAAGTGGCCTTCGGCCGTACGAGCCTCCCGTGGACCGTTGCTCATGGCCGCCGAGGCTGAGCACCGGATCGTGTTCTTCCCGCGCGAGGCAGGGCTAGAGATCAACGGGCTGTCGGCCGAGTCCCTGCCTTCGAGCACGCGTCACTCGGCCATCCGCCTGCGCGAGCTCCTGGGCGGAGAGAAGCGGGACGAGATCGGAGCCAGCGCATGATTCTCCAGGCCATCAACGACGTCTGCGCGCAGGCGCCGACCGGCATCGACCGGTACGCCGACATGCTGCTCGGCTGGGTCAAGTACGGCGTCGCGGCGGTCATCATCGCCGGCGGCTTCGTGTCGATCGGGGCGCTGGTCGTCGGCAAGCTCGGCAGCATGTCCCGGGCCGCCCAACTGGGTGCTTCCGGTCTCATCTACTCCGTCCTGGCCGCCGTCGGCTACGTGACGATCTACGGCATCCTCAACGCGATCGTCGGGAACTGCTGATGTCCGCGCGGAGGTCGGCGGCGCGGATGCTGTCCGGGCCGGACGAGTGGAACCGGCGCCGCCTCCAGATTCTGTTCGTCGTCGCGGTGGCAGTCATGACCGCGGTGGTTGGCGGGATCGTCTGGTCAGTCATCGAACTGCTCCACGGCAACCAGGGCTCGACGCGAGCCGAGACTGCTGAGCTTGCACCCGCAGATCAAGCCTGGGGCGACACGTCGCTGGATGGTGCGCAGCCGGGCACGCTGTCGAGGGGATCGACCGGGGTCATCCACATCCCGCAGCCTCGCTCCCTCGGCGAGGCCCAGGTCGGCACGGGCTTCCCGAAGACGACGGAGGGTGCCCTGGCGCAGTTGATCGCGATCGACCGCCGAGCGATCGAGTCCGGCTCCGTCGTCACGGCGCAGGACGTGATCGCCGCCTGGGCGGCCCCCGGAGGTCCGACTCCCGACTCGTGGTCGGGTGTTGCCGCGGTCCAGTCGTTGCTCGAGTCCGCCGGCCTCCCCGCGAATGGGTCGACCGAGCTGGCTATCCAGCTCGAACCGGCCATGGGCCTGATCCAAGACGAGACGCCGACCGTCTGCGTCGACTTCATCCTCACCGTCACGGTGCGAGGCGGGCAGCCGGCCCGAGTCGCGGCGGCCGACTGCCAGCACATGACCTGGATGGGCGACCGGTGGGTCATCGCCGCGGGCGACGAGGCAACAGCAACCCCGTCGCTGTGGCCGGGCAGCCGGGCCTCCTACGACACCGGGTATCAGTGGCTGGAGGTCGAGCCGTGATCGCGAACCTCGTCCCGATGATCGACCTCAACCCGTTCCACTGGCTCGGCGACCAGGTCAAGGAGAGCCTGGCCGACACGTTCACCTCGATGATGATGGCGCTCTGGTCGGCGGCACTGTGGCTGATGGACCTGGTGTTCAGCGTCCTCGACAGATTCCTGACGCCCGACGTCACGGACCCCGGCCTGAACCATCTGTACGGCGTGACCCTGTGGCTGTCGTTGGTCATGGCACTCGTCATCGGGTTCGGCCAGATCGGCCTGGCCGCCGTACGCCGTGACGGCCAGACCCTCGGTGCGCTCGCCATGGGCATCGTCCAGTACGGCGCAGTCGTCGCCGGCTGGGTCGTCGTGTGCGGCGGCCTGATCGTCGGCTGCGCCGGACTGACTCGGGGGCTGCTCAGCACGTTGCTCGACGTACCGGGCTTCGCGGGCTACTCCGCCTCGGCTGGCCTGCCCAACCAGGTGGTCGGCACAGTGGAGGCGGCGGTGCTCGGCCTCTGCTCGCTGTTCCTCGTGATCCCCGCGGCGTTCGGCTATCTGCTGATCATGCTCGTGCGCGAGGCCGCACTTCTGATCCTCGTCGCGACCATGCCGGTCGCCGCGGCCGGGGCGCTGGGAGAGGGCACCCGATCGTGGATGTGGAAGTCGGTCCGGTGGTTCGTGGCCGCCTGCCTGACTTCGCCGCTCCTGGCCCTGGTGGTCGGCCTCGGC
>JBQCEF010000266.1:0-6507 GCA_051960495.1 Nocardioides sp.
GAGGGCAGCGTCGTCGACGCGGCCGGACCTGACGTGCTCGCCGGCATGGCCACGGACGCGGCGGGCGAGTCCCACCCGGTGCTGTGGCGACAAGGTGACGTCACCCGCCTGGACACCGGTCTCGAGCTCGCCACCACGGCCGGGGTTAACCGGTCCGGCCTGGTGGTCGGCTCCGGCTACGACGTGAGGACCCAGACCTCCGTGGCATGGGCGTGGCTCGACGGCGACACCCACGTGCTCCCCGCTCCCGCCGGCGCCTCCGCGTCCGCGGACGCGGTCGACGACTCCGGCCAGATCGTCGGCGCGATCGAGATCGGTGAGGACGAGCAGGCCGCTGTCTGGCCCGACTTCCGC
Source organism: Nocardioides sp. (assembly GCA_051960495.1). GTDB lineage: Bacteria > Actinomycetota > Actinomycetes > Propionibacteriales > Nocardioidaceae > Nocardioides_B. Next base: position 355 of record JBQCEF010000266.1, read on the forward strand.
AGCGCCCCGCGCTTGCTGTCTCCTCTACCGGGGGACCAGGGGGCGCACGCCTTCGCCATCGCGTCGGACGGCACGGTCGGCGGGGTCTCCCTCGGCGGCGGCGGCCGGCCCGTGGTGTGGCACGGCGGTGGCGCGGCACAGTCCCCTGGATCGGGGTCGGCGCACGGCAGCTTCCTCGGCTTCGACTCGGGGTCCCGCGCCGTGGGAACGACGTACGCGGCAGACGGTCGCGCCCGCGCGGCCGTCTGGACCGACGCTTCGTCGCCCGTCCGGCTGCCCCCAGCCGGCGCGGCGAGCAGCGACTCCTTGGTCGGCGGGACCGGGACGGTGCTGATCGGCACCACCGGAGGCCCTGAGGCGGGAACCCGACCGATGGGCACGCTCTGGCGGGCCGGTGAGGACCCCGGCGTCCTCGTGCCCCTCGCCGTGCCGGGCTTCCGCGGCGTGGCGAGCGCGGCGTCCGCTGTCACTGGACCGCCCGACGCGCCGGTCATCGCCGGCTACTCATCCGATCCGGTCGGCCGGCGGATCCCCACGGTGTGGAGATGCCGATGACGCCCGCCCTCACCGCCCGCGGCCGCCGGCGCGCGGCCCTGCTGGTCGCCACGTTGCTGGCGGTGATGGCGGCCGCCGGAGGTGCCGTCGTGCTCGGCGGCGCCTCCGAGGCGACGACCACGGTGGCGCTCGGGTTCGTCGGCGACACCGGCGGCAACAGCAACACGCGCGCCGTCGTCGCGGCGGCGCGCAACGGGGGCGTCGACGCGTTCTTCAACCTCGGTGACATGTCGTACAACCAGGTGACCCCGGAGTCGTCGTGGTGCTCCCTGATCAAGGGCAGCGCCGGCACGATGCCCTACGAGCTGCTCACGGGCAACCACGAGGACGACGGACCGGACGGCATCTGGTCGAACTTCGCCGCCTGCCTGCCGGACACGCTGGGCGTCACCGGCGCCTACGCGCGGCAGTACTACCTCGACTACCCGGCAGGGGCGCCGGTGGTCCGGCTGATCATGCTGTCGCCGAAGATGGTGTTCCCCGAGGGCAGCACGTACTGGTCGTACAAGCCGGGCACACAGGGCTACAACTTCGCCGCGAACGCGGTCGACGGGGCGCGCAGCGCCGGCATCCCCTTCGTGGTCGTCGGCATGCACATGTACTGCCTGTCGATGGTCAACTACCCGTGCTACGCGAACACCGACCTGATGAACATGCTCGTGGCCAAGAAGGTCGACGTGTACCTCCAGGCGCACGACCATGCCTACGCGCGGAGCAAGCAGCTGGCCCTGAACGGTTCGTGCACCGCGCTGTCGATCACCGCGTTCAACGGTGCCTGCATCGCTGACGCGGACCCGACCTCTCACTACGCGGCCGGAGCGGGCACCATCATCGCCACGGCGGGCCAGGGCGGGCGGTCGCTGAACAAGCAGGATCCGAACAAGGCCGTCTCGGCCTACTTCCAGACCTACATGGGCAGCAACAACAACCCGACCTACGGGTTCCTCCGGCTCGACGTCACGCCGACCTCGCTCACCGGGACGTTCGTCCGGGGCAGCGGCGGCAGCTACACCGACTCGTTCACGATCACCCGCAGCGGCACGTCCCCGGCGCCGAGCTCGTCGGCCCCCGCGCCGTCCTCGAGCGTGCCCCTGCCGAGCTCGAGCGTGCCCGCGCCGTCCTCGAGTGCTCCGGCGCCGTCCTCGAGCGTGCCCGCGCCGTCCTCCAGCGTGCCGGCGCCGTCCTCGCCCGGCCCGTCCTCGGTGACGCTCACCCCGGTGGCCGACAGCTGGGTCGGCAGCGACGCCGCGAGCGCGAACCACGGGACCGACAAGGTGCTGTACGCCGACGCCTCGCCGACCAAGGTCACCTACCTGAAGTTCGACCTCACCGCCCTGTCCGGTCGCACCGTCACGGGAGCGGCCCTGCAGGTCACGACGGCGAGCGGCGCCTACAGCGGCTCACCGGACACCGAACGGGTGCGGCCGGTCGCCGACTCGGGCTGGACCGAGACAGGCGTGACCTACGCGAACCGGCCGGCCGTCGGCACGGCGGTGCTGGGCTCGGTGTCCAACACCTCGGGCGCGGGCACGACGTACACCATCCCGCTCGACGTCTCGGGCGTGCAGCCGGGCGTCGGTCAGCTCCTGTCCCTGGCCGTCGACACCTCCGGAGGTGACGCCTTCTACATCGGGTCGCGGGAGAGCGCGACGCCACCACGGCTGGTGGTCACCAGCCAGTGAGCCGGGCGTCGACGGTCTCGTCCGCCGGGGCGGCCGCGCGCTCGCGGACGCTGACCAGCAGCCAGGTCAGCGCTGCCGAGGTGAGCGCGGCGCCGAGGAGATGGATCGTCACCAGCGCCACCGGCAGGTCGGTGAAGTACTGCACGAAGCCCACCACGCCCTGCCCGAGCTCGACGGCGAGCAGGACCGTCGCGGCGGTGCGTGCCCGGGCCGGGGCGTCGGTGGCGCGCAGCACCAGCACCGCGGCGACGGTGAGCCCGAGGAGCAGGAAGACGAAGTCCGTGTGCAGCTGGCTCAGCGCTCGCGGGTCGAGCCCGTTGCGTGGGACGTCCACGTCGCCCGCGTGGGGACCGCTGCCGGTCACGACGGTGCCGAGGTAGAGGACCGCCCAGCCCGCGGCGAAGATCGCCCGCACCAGCCAGGTGGTGCCGTCGGCGACCAGGGGCACCGGCGGTCCGTCACCCTCGTCGATCCGGCGCAGCATCACGACCGCGACGCCGATCATCGCCAGCGACACGAGGAGGTGGAACGCGACGATCCAGGGGTTCAGGTGCGTCAGCACGGTGATGCCCCCGATCACCGCCTGGGCCGGAACCCCGAGCCCGAGCACGAATGACAGCCTGATCAGCGACCGGCGGCCGTAGCGCCAGGCCACGACGAACGTGGCGATCGCCACCGCGGCGAGCAGGAACGTCACCATCCGGTTGCCGAACTCGATCGCGCCGTGCCAGCCGAGTGCTCGGTGCGGCACGAACGACTCCTCCGTGCAGCGCGGCCAGGTGGGGCAGCCCAGTCCTGACGCGGTGAGGCGGACGACGCCGCCGGTCAGCACGATCAGGATGTTGACCACCAGCGAGGCGACCGCGGCAGGGCGGATCCAGGCGGCGGCCCGGGCGCGCGTCGACGTCACGTTCACTCCCATCGGAACGTGCGGGCGGTCAGGACGGTGCCGACCGCGGCCCAGGCGGCCAGGACCAGCACGGGGACGAGCGGGAACGCCCCGTCGATGAGCGCGGCCCGCAGACCGTTGCCCAGGGCGGCGCTCGGGAGCGCGGAGAGCACCGGCCCCACCCCGCCGTACGACGAGGCCGGCAGCACCACCGCGCCGCCGGCCATCAGCAGCAGGTAGACCAGGTTCGCGACCGCGAGCGTCGCCTCGGCGCGCAGTGCCCCTGCAACCAGGAGCCCGAGCGCGGCGAAGGCGGCCGTGCCGCCCAACGCCGTCACCAGGGCACCGGTGATGCCGGCCACGGTCAGCACGGGATCCCAGCCGAACGCCAGCGCGGCGGCGCCGAGGACGACCAGCTGCAGCAGCTCGACGACCAGCAGCGCACCGACCTTGCCGGCGAGCAGGCCGGACCGGGGCAGGGGAGAGGAGCCGAGCCGCTTCAGCACGCCGTAGCGCCGCTCGAAGCCGGTGGAGATCGCCAGGGAGGAGAAGCTGGTGGACATCACCGCGAGCGCGAACACGCCGGGGGTCAGCAGGTCGACGGGCCGGTGGCTCGTGGAGAGGTCGAAGTGCTTCGCAGCGGCGATGCCCCCGACCAGCACGATCAGCGGGATGACCACAGCGAGGAGGAGCTGCTCACCGTTGCGCAGCAGCAGCCGGGTCTCCATCCGGGCCTGCGCGCGGACCATCCGGCCCAGCGGCGCGGCCCCCGGACGGGGCGTGAACGTGCCCTGCGCCGTGCTCACGAGACCAGCTCCCGGCCGGTGAGCTGGAGGAACACGTCCTCGAGGGTGCGCTGGCCCAGCGACAGCGACTCGGGGAGCACGCCGTGGCGCTCGCACCAGGCGGACACCGTGGCCAGCGTGGAGGCGTCGGCCGGTCCGGTGATGAGCAGGCTCTGGGCGTTGAGCGCACGCACGTCGGTGTCGGGCCCGAGGGCCTGCTGCAGGGACGCGGGGGCGTCCGGGGGGAACGGCTCGGTGACCACGAGCCGGATGGTGCTGGCGCCGCCGGTCCGGGTCAGCGCCGAGGGCGTCCCGGACGCGATCAGGCGCCCGTGGTCGATCACGTGCACCTGGTCGGCGAGCCGCTCGGCCTCGTCCATGTAGTGCGTGGTCAGCACGGTCGTCACCCCGTCGGCCCGCAGCTCCTCCATCAGCTCCCAGGTGGTCCGCCGGGCCTGCGGGTCCATCCCCGCGGTCGGCTCGTCGACGAAGACCAGCTCGGGGCGGCCCACGACCGCCATCGCGAGGGCCAGGCGCTGCTGCTGACCTCCGGAGAGGCGGCGGTACGGCGTCCGCCCGCACGAGCCGAGACCCAGCCGGTCGACCAGCATGTCCACCGGGAGGGGGTGGGCGTGCAGCGCGGCGATGTGGCGCAGCATCTCCACTGCGTGCACCCCGGACCAGGCGCCCCCGGACTGCAGCATGACGCCGATCCGGGGGAGCAGCTCGCGGCGCTGGGTGCGGGGGTCGAGGTCGAGGACCCGCACCTGGCCCGACTGGGGGGACCGGTAGCCCTCGCAGGTCTCCAGCGTGGTGGTCTTGCCGGCGCCGTTGGGCCCCAGCACGGCGGTGATGGTGCCGCGCTCGACGGTGAACGACAGCCCGTCGACCGCCACCTTGTCGCCGTACGCCATGCGCAGGTCCTCGACGACGACGGCAGGGGACGGGCTCACCCCTGAATTCTAGGAACCCACCCCGGTTCGTCTGCGATCACCCCGCTCGAATCCGACGAATGAGCGCAGACGAATCCGGGTTAGGGGAGCCTTATTTGAAGCGGCCGGGCAATAACGACACAATGATGTTGTGGAATTCGACAGCCCGGTCGACACCCGGCCCGACGACGCCCCCACCCGGGAGCGCGTGGCCCGGTCGATCCTCGAGCTCGGCCCCAGCACGGCGGCCGCGCTCGGCGAGCGCCTGGACCTGACGCCGGCCGCCGTCCGGCGCCACCTCGACCACCTGATCGAGGAGGGTGCGGTCGAGGCGCGCGAGCCGCGCGTCTACGGCACCCGCGGCCGCGGCCGTCCCGCCAAGGTGTTCGCGCTGACCGAGACCGGCCGGGACCGGTTCGACCAGCAGTACGACGACCTCGCCGTCCAGGCGCTGCGCTTCCTCGCCGAGACGGGAGGGGACGACGCGGTGATGGAGTTCGCCCGACGCCGTGTGGCCGGCCTGGAGGCCCGCTACCTGGAGATCGTCGAGGCGCACCCCGATGCCGAGCCTTCGGTCGCGCTCGCCGAGGCGCTCACCCACAGCGGCTACGCGGCCGCGGTCCGGGAGAGCCCGCTGGGCCCCCAGCTGTGCCAGCAGCACTGCCCGGTCGCGCACGTCGCCCACGAGTTCCCCCAGCTGTGCGAGGCGGAGACCGAGGTCTTCGGCCGGCTGCTGGGCCGCCACATCCAGCGCCTCGCCACGATCGCCCACGGCGACGGCGTGTGCACCACGTTCATCCCGGAGACGTCCCTGTCCCCGGCACCGACCACCGAATCGTCCAACGAGAGGTTGAGCCACCGATGACCACCATCGAGCAGATGAACCCCGAGCTCGCGGGTCTGGGCCGCTACGAGTACGGCTGGGCCGACCGTGACCCCGCCGGCGCTACGGCGCAGCTCGGGCTCACCGAGGCCGTCGTGGGCGACATCTCGGCCAAGCAGGACGAGCCCGAGTGGATGCTCGACCTGCGGCTCAAGGGCCTCAAGCTCTTCGAGCGCAAGCCGATGCCCGCGTGGGGCGCCGAGCTCGGCGGGATCGACTTCGACAACATCAAGTACTTCGTGCGCTCGACCGAGAAGCAGGCGACCACCTGGGACGAGCTCCCCGAGGACATCAAGAACACGTACGAGAAGCTCGGCATCCCCGAGGCGGAGCGTCAGCGTCTCGTCGGCGGCGTCGCCGCCCAGTACGAGTCAGAGGTGGTCTACTACCAGATCCGCGAGGACCTCGAAGCGCAGGGCGTCATCTT
>JBQCEF010000267.1:0-6412 GCA_051960495.1 Nocardioides sp.
TCACCCCGCGGGCCGGTTTCGCCGCGCCGGGGCGGGTCGGTTAGACTCGCCCACGCCGTCAAGGCACTCGGGCTGTGGCGCAGCTTGGTAGCGCGCTTCGTTCGGGACGAAGAGGCCGCAGGTTCAAATCCTGTCAGCCCGACCGAGAAACCCACGGGTCAGCGAACCCCCATCCGCCAGGGTGGGGGTTCGCTGTTTCGCTCATGTTGCGCCTGCGTGCCGCCGATACTCCTGATGTCGCCGGGGCGCGGGACCAGCCTGCCTGCCCCGGCCACGGCGCGCGGGAGGCGCCACACGATGGTGCGAAGGATCTGTGCCGCAGCGGCGCTCGTGCTGGCCGCGGCCCTGGCACCGGTGACGTCCGGCTCGACCGCCGGCGCCGCCACCGCGGCTGGGGACACCGGCTCGGTCCTGCGCGTCGGCAGCTTCAACCTCCGCAACGCCGCGCTCCCCCTGGTCCCGGGCATCAAGCCCTGGGCGCAGCGCCGCACCGTCGCGATCCGGCAGGTCCTGGCCCGCGACCTCGACGTGCTGGGCATCCAGGAGACGAGCTACGGCCCGCGGGCCGGCGTGCGCTACGACCACGCCGCCACGCAGTACATCGACCTCATGAAGGGGCTCAACGCGGCCGGGGGCCACTACCGGCTCACCAGCAAGGCGGCCTACGACTGCGAGAACGCCCGGACGCCCTACAAGTGCCAGGAGCGCGACCGCGGCGCCTCAGGCGGCGACCGGATCCTCTACAACGCGGACACGATGGAGAAGGTGGCGCGCGGCGCGGTGAAGTACCGCGCCCAGTCCGGGAGCCCCCGCTACTTCGTGTGGGCGGTGCTCCGGGTGCGCGCCACCGGCCAGGAGGTGCTCTTCACGACCACGCACCTGTCCTCCTCGTCCGAGGCCCGGCTGGCCCAGTGGCTGGAGATGATCCCGATGATCGAGGCGCGCAGGGGCTCGCGGCTGGTCATCGCGACCGGCGACTTCAACACGCGCAAGAACGACGCCATGGCAGCGACGGTCTACCCGGCGATGCGCAGTGCCGGGTACGGCGACGTCCTCAACCAGGAGTACGCCGTCAACCCGATCCCGCAGCCGCGGGCCGCCCGGACGGTCAACGGGTGGCTCGGCTCGTTCAACGGCGGCCGCAGCTACGTCGGCGCCTACGGCTACGAGGACAAGCGCGAGCGCACCGGCAACATCATCGACTACGTCTTCGCGAGCAACCAGCTGCCCGTGCTCGAGTGGGAGGTCGTGGTCGACTTCGACCCGCGCACCCTGCAGACGCTCGGGACCCTGCCGTCCGACCACAACCTCGTCGTGGCCACGCTCGGTCTCTCCTGAAGGCTCTTCTGGCACACTGCGTCCCATGGCGAAGACGGGTGGCAGTGAGCCAGAGCGCGACCGGCAGGAACCCACGCTCGAGCTGCCCTCGCTGTTCGGCCGCGGCAAAAAGCGGCGCCGCCAGGAGTCGCCCGTCGCGGAGCAGCCGCCCGTCGCGGAGCAGCCGCCCGTCGCGGAGGAGGAGCCGACGCAGCCCGTGCCGGCGCCGGTGGCTCCCCGCAGCCAGCCGCCCTTCGAGGCCGACCGGCGGCCGCCTGAGCCCGAGCCCGCCCCCGAGCCAGAGCCGCGCCGCCGGGCGGAGAAGCCTCGTCGCACCGTGCCCGCGCTCGGCGCGCCCGTGGCGGCCGCGCTCACCGGGCTCGTCGTCGGGCTGCTCGGCACCGCCCTGACCGCCGCCGGCCTGCGGGGCTGCGAAGCCGTGCGCGGCACGGACTCCTGCGGCGGGCCCGGCCTGGGTCTGCTGGTGGTCATCGTGGCCGTGATGGTCCTCGCCGGCGCCGTCCTGCTCAAGCTCCTCGGCGTCTCGGAGCACCGGGGCACCAGCTTCCTCGGCACCGGCCTGATGTGCGTGGTCGCGCTGCTGGCCCTGATGGACCAGCTGTTCAGCGTGTGGATGTTCCTCGTCGTACCGCTGATCTGCGCGGTGACCTATCTGGTCGCCTCGTGGGTGACCACGCGCTTCGTGGAGATCGACAGCGACGACCGGCCGCACGTCGACGTGCGCTGATCACCCGCGCGCGAGGAGCTCCGCGATCTGCACGGTGTTGAGCGCCGCGCCCTTGCGCAGGTTGTCGTTGCTGATGAACAGCGCGAGCCCACGCTCGTCGTCGACACCCGGGTCCTGCCGGATCCGTCCGACGTAGCTCGGGTCCCGGCCGGCCGCCTGCAGCGGCGTCGGCACGTCGCTCAGCTCGACGCCGGCGGCCGAGGAGAGCAGCTCGACCGCGCGCTTGGCCGGCAGCGACCTCGCGAACTCCACGTTGAGCGAGAGGGAGTGGCCGGTGAACACCGGCACCCGCACGCAGGTGCCGGAGACGCGCAGCTCCGGGATGCCCAGGATCTTGCGGCTCTCGTTGCGGAGCTTCTGCTCCTCGTCGGTCTCGTCGCTGCCGTCGTCGACGACCGAGCCCGCCATCGGCAGCACGTTGAACGCGATCGGGCGCACGTACTTCTCGGGCGCCGGCAGCGCGACGGCGGAACCGTCGCGCGCGAGCTCGGGACCGTGGCTGCCGACCGCGGCGACCTGGTCGGCCAGCTCCCGGACGCCGGCGACGCCGCTGCCGGACACCGCCTGGTAGGTGCTGGCCACCATCCGGACCAGGCCGGCCTCGTCGTGCAGCGGCTTGAGGACCGGCATCGCGGCCATCGTGGTGCAGTTCGGGTTGGCGATGATGCCCTTGCGGGCGTCGGCCAGGGCCTGGGGGTTCACCTCCCTGACCACGAGCGGCACGTCGGGGTCCATGCGCCAGGCCGAGGAGTTGTCCACCACGCGCACGCCGGCGTCCGCGAACTTCGGGGCGAGGGCCCGCGAGGTCGTGGCCCCCGCCGAGAACAGCGCGATGTCGAGGCCGGAGGGGTCCGCGGTGGCGGCGTCCTCCACGACGATCTGGCGCTCGCCGAACCGAAGCGTCGTGCCGGCGGAGCGCGCCGAGGCGAAGAACCGGACCTCGTCGGCGGGGAAGTCGCGCTCGAGCAGGATCTCGCGCATGACGGCACCGACCTGACCGGTCGCGCCGACGATCCCGATGCGGCTCATCGCCCGGTCCCGCCGTAGACCACGGCCTCCACCTCGTCGGAGTCGAGGTCGAACGCGGTGTGCGTCGCGGCGACGGCCTCGTCGACCTGGGCCTCGTCGACGATCACCGAGATGCGGATCTCCGAGGTGGAGATCATCTCGATGTTGATGCCGGCCGAGGCCAGGGCTGCGAAGAACTTGGCGGTGACGCCGGGGTGCGAGCGCATGCCGGCGCCGATCAGCGAGACCTTGCCGATCTGGTCGTCGTACAGCAACGAGTCGTAGCCCACCTCGGCCTGGATCCGCGCGAGCGCGGTCATGGCGCTCTGGCCGTCGTCGCGCGGCAGCGTGAACGAGATGTCGGTGAGGTTCGTCGAGGCCGCCGAGACGTTCTGCACGATCATGTCGAGGTTCACCTGCGCCTCGGCAAGGGTCTCGAAGATGCGGGCGGCCTCGCCCACCTTGTCGGGCACGCCGACCACGGTGATCTTGGCCTCGCTGCGGTCGTGCGCGACGCCCGCGATGATCGCCTGTTCCATGTCGACCTTCTCCTCGTCGGTGATCCAGGTGCCGGTGCGCTGGCTGAACGACGACCGCACGTGGATGGGCATCTCGTACCTGCGGGCGTACTCCACGCACCGCAGGTGCAGGATCTTGGCCCCGCACGCCGCCATCTCGAGCATCTCCTCGTAGGAGACCCGGTCGCGCTTGCGGGCGGTGGGGACGATCCGCGGGTCGGCGGTGAAGACGCCGTCGACGTCGCTGTAGATCTCGCAGACGTCCGCCTTCAGCGCGGCGGCCAGGGCCACGGCCGTCGTGTCCGAGCCGCCCCGGCCGAGCGTGGTGATGTCCTTGGTGTCCTGGCTGACCCCCTGGAACCCGGCCACGATCGCGACCGCCCCGAGCTCCAGCGCCTTCTCGATGCGCCCCGGTGTGACGTCGATGATCTTGGCCTTGCCGTGCGCGCTGTCGGTGATCACGCCGGCCTGGCTGCCGGTGAAGGAGCGGGCCTGCTGGCCGAGGTTGCCGATCGCCATCGCCAGCAGCGCCATCGAGATCCGCTCGCCGGCGGTGAGCAGCATGTCGAGCTCGCGACCGGCCGGCAGCGGGGAGACCTTTTGGGCGAGGTCGATGAGCTCGTCGGTGGTGTCGCCCATCGCCGAGACCACCACCACGACGTCGTTGCCCGCGCGCTTGGCGTCGATGATCCGCTGGGCGACCCGCTTGATGCCCTCGGCATCGGCCACGGAGGAGCCGCCGTACTTCTGCACGACAATGCCCACGACAACCTGCCTCGCTCGCTCGTTGGTCCGGACGGACAAGGATTGAGTCTACCGAGGGCGCGATCGGCCTCCCGGCCTCGTTCAGACCCCGGACTCGAGCATCTCGTCGGCCGCCTCGACCTGGCCTGCCTCGGACTCGAACTCGGCGTCGAGCCGGTCGTGCGCGACGACGGACTGCAGCGCGCGCAACACCGCGCTGGCGTCGTTGCCCCAGCTCGAGACGTAGGAGAACTGCCACCACCACAGCGCCTCGCTCACGCGGCCGGCGCGGTAGTGCCGCAGGCCGTGGGCCAGGGCGTGGGCGATGCTGGCGAGGTCGTCGGACAGCAGCGAGGCGGTGAGCTCCGGCGGGTCGACGTAGGGGTCGAAGACCTCGGTGTAGGCGTCGACGCTCTCGAGCAGCAGCGCGAGGCGCAGCCGCATCGCGTCGAGGTCCGGGTCGGGCCCGGCGTCGGGCTCGTACTCCTCGGCCGGGGTGAAGTCGGCGTGCACCCCGAGCCGTCCCCCTGCCAGCAGGACCTGGCTCACCTCGAGGAGCAGCAGCGAGACCGCCTGCCCGCCCGCCGCGTCGCCCCGGGCGATGGCCTGCAGCGCGAGCAGGAAGCTCTCGACCTGGTCGGCGATCTGCTGCGCGAAGTCCTCCAGCTCGCTGTCCACCGGGTCAGTCATCGACGGCTCGTCTCCCTTCGAACGCACGCCCTAGCGTCACTTCGTCGGCGTACTCGAGGTCGCCGCCTACAGGCAGTCCACTCGCAAGACGCGTGACGCGCAACCCCATCGGCCGTAGCAGCCGCGTGAGGTACGTCGCGGTCGCCTCGCCCTCGAGGTTCGGGTCGGTCGCCAAGATCACCTCGGTGACGACCCCGTCGGACAGCCGGGTCATGAGCTCGCGGATGCGCAGCTCGTCGGGACCGATCCCCTCGATCGGCGAGATCGCCCCGCCGAGCACGTGGTAGCGGCCGCGGTACTCCCGGGTCCGCTCGATCGCCACCACGTCCTTGGACTCCTCCACGACGCAGAGCACGGAGGGGTCGCGGCGCGGGTCCCGGCAGATCCGGCAGGTCTCCTCCTCGGCCACGTTGCCGCACACCGCGCAGAACTTCACCCGCTCCTTGACCTCGACGAGCACCTGCGCCAGGCGGCGGATGTCGGTCGGGTCGGCCGAGAGGATGTGGAAGGCGATGCGCTGGGCGCTCTTGGGGCCCACCCCCGGGAGCCGACCGAGCTCGTCGATCAGGTCCTGGACGACGCCTTCGTACATCAGCCCATGCCGGGGAGGCCGCCGGCGAGCGGCCCCATCTTCTCGGCCGCGAGCGCGTCGGCCCGTGCCTTGGCGTCGCGGTAGGCGGCGACGATCAGGTCCTCGAGGTCCTCGGTGTCGTCGGGGTCGAACGAGCCGCGGCGGATCTGCACGCCGACCAGCTCGCCGGTGCCGTTGACGGTGACGCTGACCAGGCCGTCGCCGACGGTGCCGTCGACGACGGTGTCGGCGAGCTCCTGCTGGGCGTTCATCATCTGGGCCTGCATCTGCTGGGCCTGCTCGAGGAGGGCGTTCATGTCGAAGCCGCCCGCGCCGAACGGGTTGTCAGGGGTTCCGCTGGTCATCAGGGGTGCTCGCTCTCGCTCACTCGTGCTTGATCTCTTCGATGATGTGCGCCCCGAGCTCGCGCTGGAGCAGCTCGGGCCCGGCGAGGTCGTCGTCCGCGTCGGGGTCGTCGGGACTGGCGTCCGCGTCGGAGACCTGGCTCTCCTGCCCGCGGCGGGCCTCGCCCTTGGCACGGGTCTCCTGGATCGCGTCGCGCGCGCTCGCCACCGCCGCGGGGTCCGGCGGCTGCCGGACCGGGGCGGGGGGTGCCGTCGGTGCCGCGGACCCGGAGTCGTCCTCACGCTCGTCGCGCGGCGGCTCCGGCGCCTCGGCCGGACGGTCCTCCGGCTGCGTCGGGGACGGGGTGGAGACCGCCGGGCCACCGGAGTACGGCGCGGCGCCGGGCTGTGCCGACGGGTCGACGATGGTCTCGATCCGCCAGTCCTGGCCGATCGCGTCGATGGCGGCCTG
>JBQCEF010000268.1:0-11504 GCA_051960495.1 Nocardioides sp.
CACTCTCTTCACCACACACCCCCAAAACTCCCCCGTGGCTCAACTTCAGGACTCGGCGTGGAGCATGGCCGGCCGGCGGGCGTGCTCGGCGAGCTGGAGCACGCCGGCCTTGATGCCGCCGACCAGGTCGCCCGCGGCGAACGCGGTCTGCATGGACAGCGTCGCGAGCTTCACCTCGGCGTCGTCGAGCACGCGTCGCGCCTCGGAGCCGGTGACGATCTCGAGGATGCGCGCGGCCGGGTCGACGAGGACGAGCACCGAGCGCTCGGGCGCCACCAGTGCGGCGTGCAGGCGCTCGGCGAACGGCCGGGCCTCCTGGTCGGCGGCGCCGACGTAGACCGAGAACTCGTAGCGGCACATGGTCTCCGCGTCGCGGATCGCCTTGTCGATCTCGTGGCGCTCCGCAGCGGAGAACGCCTCACCAGTGGCCACTTGCGCCGCCTCGCTGTCCGGCGCCCTCGAGCGCCTCGGGGTCGGTGCGGTCCGCCTTCTCGAGCCCCTCGCGGGGGCCGCCGAACCACTCGGGCTCGTGACGCCACGCCAGGCCCGGGTGGTACGCCGACTCGCCGCGGATCATCGACGGCAGGTAGGTCAGCAGCGTGATGAGCAGGAACAGGCCGAGCGGGATCAGCACGATCACCAGCAAGGCGTGGAGGGGGTCGACGCTGGGGGTCTCTCCCCACTGCTCGGGGGCGGTCGCGAAGGCCGGTGTGGCACTGGTCACGAGCAGCGCCGCGGGGACGACCGTCAGGGCGCGCCGGACCCGCCGTAGCGCGGGGGAAAGGTCGGATTTCGTCACCTGTCCAGGGTACCGAACCTGGTTTGAGGGCGGCACACGGTCTCGTTACTGTTCCCAGCCATGAGCCTGCTGCAGACCACACCGACGTGCGATTCCGGTGACCAGCTGTGCCGGTGGGTGGACAAAGCCACCGGCAACGCCTGGCTCGCCGAGGCGTCCAACTGGCTGATCGCCAAGCCGCTGGCGCTGCTGGCCCTGCTGCTGATCGCGCTGCTGCTGCGCTGGTTCCTGCACCGGCTGATCGATCGGCTCAGCAGCCGCGCCGCCGAGGGTCTGCCCACCCCCATCCTCAAGCACAAGCCCGGGTCGGGCGACAAGTCGGCCGCGTCGGTGGTCGCCGGGCGGCGGGTCCAGCGGGCCCAGACCATGGGGTCGCTGCTCAAGAGCATCGTGTCGATCGTGATCTTCACCATCGCCGGCATCACCGCGATCGCGGAGATCGGCTATCCCGTCGGGCCGCTCATCGCGAGCGCGGGCGTCGTCGGCGTGGCCCTCGGGTTCGGCGCGCAGAGCCTCGTCAAGGACTTCCTGTCCGGCATCTTCATGATCTTCGAGGACCAGTACGGCGTCGGCGACGTCGTCGACCTGGGCGAGGCGATCGGCACCGTGGAGGCGGTCGGCCTGCGGGTCTCCCGCCTGCGCGACGTCGATGGCGTGGTTTGGTACGTCCGCAACGGCGAGATCCTGCGGGTCGGCAACCACAGCCAGAACTGGGCCCGCACCGTGCTCGACATCCCGGTCGCCTACCACGAGGACCTCGCCCGGGTGCGCCACGTGCTGCAGGACGTCGCCGACGACATGTGGGAGGACGAGGACTACAAGGGCCTCATCATCGAGAAGCCGGAGGTGTGGGGCGTCCAGGACCTGGGCCCGGACGCCTGCCTGGTCCGGGTGACGCTGAAGACCGCCCCCCTCGAGCAGTGGGCGGTCGCCCGCGAGATGCGTGAGCGGATCAAGAGCCGGTTCGACTTCGAGCGGATCGAGATCCCGCTGCCCCAGCGGGTCATCTGGCACCGCCAGGAACCGGCGAGCGGAACCCCGACCGCTCCCCCGGCTCCGGACGTGACAGGAGCCCCGGACGGGTCCGGGGCTCCCAGGTCGAGCTAGGCGAGGCTGCGCTCAGGCGAGCGACGCGTCGAGGGTGATCGTCGTGCCGGTGAGCGCCTGGGACACCGGGCAGTTGGCCTTCGCGTCCTCCGCGGCGGCCTGGAAGGCGTCGGCGTCGACGCCCTCCACCGAGCCGACCACGGTCAGGTGGATGCCGGTGATGCCCTCACCGGGCTGGAAGGTCACGTCGGCCTTCGTGTCGAGCGCCTGCGGCGGGTTGCCGCCCTTGGAGAGCACGTTGGACAGCGCCATCGAGAAGCAGGCCGAGTGGGCGGCCGCGATGAGCTCCTCGGGGCTGGTCTTCCCGTTGGGCTCCTCGGCCCGGGCCGGCCAGGACACGTCGTAGGTCCCCAGCCCCGAGGACTCGAGGGACACCTGGCCGGAGCCGCCCTCGAGCAGGGGGCCCTCCCAGTGGGTCTTGGCGGTGCGGGTGGTGGCCATCGACAGCTCCTTCGTCTCGGGATGCGTGCAGGGGTGCTGGGTCCGACTCTTGCCGGGATGGTGACAATAGACAAGTGAGTGCCACCCCCGACGGACAGACCTTCTACGACGAGATCGGCGGCTACCCGACGATCGCGAAGATCGTCGACCGCTTCTACGAGGGTGTCGCCGACGACGAGGTGCTGCGGCCGCTGTACCCGGAGGAGGACCTCGGGCCGGCGGCGGAACGGTTCACGTTGTTCCTGGTGCAGTACTGGGGCGGCCCCACGACGTACTCCGACACCCGCGGCCACCCGCGGCTGCGGATGCGTCACGCACCGTTCGCAGTGACGCCCACCGCGCGCGACCACTGGCTGACGCACTTCCGCGCAGGGCTCGACGAGGCGAACCTGACCCCCGAGCAGGACGCGCAGTTCTGGGACTACGTCACCCACGCCGCCCAGTTCATGGTCAACACCCTCGACGAGGCCTGAGCCCCTAGGACGCCAGCGACCCGCCGAAGATCTGCCAGGCGAGGGCGGACTTCGCGACCAGGCTGAGCACGAGGTAGGCCCTCTCCCCGAACGCGTAGCTGCGCCACGGACCGACCTGCCGGTACTGCAGCCACTGGTTGAGCGCGAAGCTGTTGAAGAACACGAACAGCGACACGAAGATGCCCACGACGAACCCTGGGACCTGCTCGGCGGCAACCAGGTTGTAGCCGATCGCGACCCACGGTGCGGCACCGGCGACGCAGCCGAACCAGAACGGCTTCATCGTCGTCGTACGCCCGGGCGGGTTGGCGGACTCCTGCAGCCAGCCGAACAAGATCATGGCCACGTTGGCGCCGGCGATACCGATCAGCGCCGAGATCCCGTCGATGCCGGTGTAGAGGGCGATCAGCAGCACCATCAAGGTGGCGCTGACGGAGTACTCGACCCACCGGAACCGGTTGATGCCGGCGCGCAGGTCGCTCTCGTAGACGCGCCGGAAGATCGTGGCCGTGAGCAGGTGGTCGAGCGCCGCCAGTGCCAGGAACACCGCGACCGTCGCGCCGATCGGGAGGTCGAACAGCGTCTCCGGCGAACCCGGCGGCGTGCCCGGAGGACCGGTCGGCAATGAGCGCGTCACCGAGACGGCGAAGTCGGTCGCGAGCACGAGCACCGCGACCGCTTGGCCGAGGTGCAGCAGGGTGAGGGCGAGGTTCCAGCGGCGCAGACCCTGCAGGCTGCGCTCGTCGACACCGGTGGCAGTAGTCATGGGTCCATGGTGACCGACGGCCCCACGAAGCGGCCGCGTCGCGCCGCCGGCCGGCCGAGCCCGTCGAGACCTATCCCTCGAGCACGGCCTCCAGCCGGCTGCGTTCCCCGTCGGTGAGCGGGCGCGCCCGCTGCGCCTCCCGGTCGAAGGTGACCATCGTTGCCAGCGCACGGGACAGCAGCACGTCGCCGTCGCGGATCTCGGAGGAGATGTCGAACGACGAGGTCCCGATGCGGCTCACCCGCGACTCCACGAGGTAGGACTCGGGGCGGAACAGGATCGGCCGCTTGTAGTCCACGTCCAGCCGCGCCACGACCAGGCTGAAGCCCTGCTCCCCCTCGGCCCGGCCCAGCGACATCAGGAAGGCCAGCCGGGCCTCCTGGTAGTACTCGAAGTACTTCACGTTGTTGACGTGCTTGTAGACGTCGACGTCGGAGAACCGCACGTGGCAGTCGTAGTGGTGGCGGCTCATGCCGCGCTCCCCCCGTCGACGGACGGCTCGAGGAACCGGCTGAGCACCTCGCGCTCCTCGGCGCTGATCCGCCGCGGCCGCTCCTGGGCGAACACGAACGGGGTCAGCACCGACTTCGCCCGCAGGTAGACCCGGCGCTCGCCGTCGGGCAACTCGTCGAGGATCTCGTAGGCCATCGTGAACGAGGCCGCGCGCACGTCGGTCACCCAGGTCTCGATCCGCACCGGCTCGAAGCGGAACACCAAAGGGTGCACGAACTCCACCTCGTGCCGCACCACGACCACCCCCTCGGCCAGCTCCTCGCCGCCCTGCACCGGCGCGTGCACCCGCAGCATGTCGACGCGGGCCTCCTGCAGGTAGTCGACGTAGACCACGTTGTTCACGTGACCGAGGGTGTCCATGTCGGCCCAGCGAAGCGGGCAGTAGTAGATGTGTCGAGCCACACAACCATCCTCCCAGGTTCGGGTCCTAGGCTGAGGACCCCTGACATCGTCTGAGATCGGAGCCCCACCATGCCCGAGTCCGTGATCGTTTCCGCCGCTCGCTCCCCGATCGGCCGCGCGAACAAGGGGTCGCTCAAGGACCTCCGCCCCGACGACCTGAGCGCGACGATCATCCAGGCCGCCCTGGCCAAGATCCCCGAGCTCGACCCGGCGCAGATCGACGACCTGTATCTCGGCTGCGGCCTGCCCGGTGGCGAGTCCGGCTTCAACATGGCCCGGATCGTGGCCGTGCTGATGGGGTACGACGACCTCCCGGGCGCGACGATCACGCGCTACTGCTCCTCGTCGGTCCAGACGTCCCGGATGGCCTTCCACGCGATCAAGGCCGGCGAGGGCGACGTGTTCATCTCGGCCGGCGTCGAGACCGTCTCCCGCTTCGCGAAGGGCACCTCGGACCACATCCCGGACACCCAGAACCCGCTGTTCGCCGAGGCGGAGGCCCGCACCGCCACCGCCGCGCAGGGCGGCACGGACTGGCACGACCCGCGCGAGGACGGCAAACTGCCCGACGCCTACATCGCGATGGGCCAGACCGCCGAGAACGTCGCGAAGCTGCGCGGGCTGACCCGTCAGGAGCTCGACGAGTTCGGTGTGCGCAGCCAGAACCTCGCCGAGAAGGCGATCAACGACGGGTTCTGGGCCAACGAGATCACCCCGGTCACGCTCCCCGACGGCAGCGTCGCGAGCACCGACGACGGCCCGCGCGCCGGGGTCACCCTCGAGGCGGTCGCCGACCTCAAGCCGGTGTTCCGTCCCGACGGCGTGGTCACCGCGGGCAACTGCTGCCCGCTCAACGACGGCGCCGCGGCGGTCGTGATCATGTCCGACACCAAGGCCAAGGAGCTGGGCCTGACCCCACTCGCCCGGATCGTGTCGACCGGCGTGACCGGGCTGTCGCCCGAGATCATGGGGCTCGGCCCGGTCGAGGCCACCCAACAGGCGCACGCGCGCGCCAACAAGACGATCGACGACATCGACCTGGTGGAGATCAACGAGGCGTTCGCGGCCCAGGTGGTGCCGTCGTACCAGGACCTCGGCATCGACATCGACCGCCTCAACGTCAACGGCGGCGCGATCGCGGTCGGCCACCCGTTCGGCATGACCGGCGCCCGGCTGCAGAACACGATGCTGAACTCGCTGAAGTGGCACGACAAGCAGACCGGCCTGATCACGATGTGCGTGGGCGGCGGCCAGGGCATGGCGATGATCCTGGAGCGGATGAGCTAGCGAAGACGCGACATCCAACAGAGCGCGGATGAGCTGAGCCGGCGCTCCGTAGACTTGGCGGCATGACCACGGAGACGACGCAGGCCCTCTGGCTCGACCCGCAGCAGCAGCACGCCTGGCGCGCCTACCTGGTCGGCACCACGTTGCTGATGGACCGGCTCGACCGGGATCTGCGGGCGAACCACGGCCTGTCGCTGCCGGAGTACGAGGTGCTCGTGCGGCTGTCGGAGTGCGAGGGCAACCGGCTCCGGATGGCGGTGCTCGCCGACTCGCTGAGCCACTCCCGCTCGCGGGTGACGCACACCGTCAGCCGGCTGGAGCGGGCGGGGCTCGTCGAACGGGTCACCTGCACCTCCGACGGGCGCGGGGTGGAGGCGCTGCTGACCCGCAAGGGCCGCACGCTGCTGGAGCAGGCGGCACCGACGCACGTGCGCGGTGTCCGGGAGCACCTGGTCGACCTCGCCTCGGTCGAGGACTTCGCGGCGGTCGGCCGGGTCTTCGACGCGGTGAGCGACGGACTCATCGCGGGCAACCCCGCGGCGGACATCCGCTGACCTGACATGCTTCGGCCATGACCTCATGGCACCGGCACAACCTCGACCCGTTGCACACGGTGGCGCCGGCGACGAGCCCCTACGACACGCCGGCTCGCACCGCTCTGGTGGAGAAGGTGCGTGCGTTCGCGATGGACGAGGTGCTGCCGGTGGCCAACGAGCTCGACCCGCGGCACGAGGACATCCCTGGCGAGATCCTGGACCGGATGGGCGAGCTCGGCCTGTTCGGGATCCTGATCCCCGAGGACGAGGGCGGCCTCGGGCTCGGGGTGCTGGAGTACTGCCTGGTGTCGGAGGAGCTGGCCAGGGCGTGGATGAGCGTCGGCAGCATCATCGCCCGCGGCAACGGCACGGGCTGCGACTCCCCCGACCCGGAGCGCCGGCTCGAGCTGCGCCGTCGCAGCGCCGCAGGCCGCCGCATCGGCGCCATCGCGTTCTCCGAGCCCGAGGCCGGCTCGGACCTGGCCAACGTCGCGTGCCGGGCCGAGCGCAAGGGCGATGGCTGGGTGGTCAACGGCACCAAGCGCTGGGTCGGCCATGCCAGGTCCGCGGACTTCATCCACCTGCTGGCCCGCACCCGCGAGCCGCGCGAGGACCGCGGGCCCTCGGACGGCCTCGAGCTGTTCCTGATCGAGAAGGAGCGCGGCAGCTTCCCCGACGGGATCACCGGCACACCGATCGACAAGATCGGCTACTTCGGCCTCACCACCTGGCAGCTCGAGCTCACCGACCTGCGGCTGCCCGCCGACGCCCTGCAGGACACCGGCGAGGAGGAGGGACAGGGCTTCAAGCACAGCCTGGGCTGGCTCAACGTCGCCCGGGTGCAGACCGCGGCCCGCGCGGTCGGCCTGGCCCGCGGTGCTCTCGAGGACGCCCTCGTCTACTCCCAGCAGCGGGTGCAGTTCGGCGAGCCGATCGCCGAGCAACAGGCGATCCGGCACATGCTCGCGGACATGTCCAGCGAGGTCGCCGCGGCCCGGCAGTTCTACCAGTACGCCGCCTGGCTGGTCGACTCGGGCGCACCCGCGAACACCGAGACCTCGCAGGCGAAGCTCTACGCCTCCGAGATGGCCGAGCGCGTGACGAGCCAGGCGCTGCAGATCTTCGGCGGCAACGGCTACACCACCCAGTTCTCCGCGGAGCGCTACTGGCGCGACGCGCGGCTGACCAAGATCTTCGAGGGCACCTCGGAGATCCAGCGCCGCATCATCGCCGACAGCCTGCTCGCCTCCGCTCCCGCGACGTGACCAGCTGGGACCCGGCCGTCGCGCTGGCGCAGCAGCGGACCCGGACCGAGCAGCGCCTCGCGGACCTGACCGGCGACTACGCCGGGATCGTCGAGGCATCGGCGGACTCCAACGCCGACGACGAGCACGACCCCGAAGGATCCACGATCGCCTTCGAGCGCTCCCAGGTCGGCGCGCTCGTCGAGCAGGCCCGCGCCCACCTCGCCGAGATCGACGCCGCGCTCGCGCGAATCGAGGAGGGCAGCTACGGCGTGTGCGAGTCCTGCGGCCAGCCGATCGCGCCGGCGCGCCTCGAGGCGCGCCCGGTCGCACGGACCTGCATCACCTGCGCAGCCCGCGCGACCTGAGCCTCGACAGGCTCGACCCGCCGGAGCTAGTCGCGGGTGAGCTTGCGGTGGGTGACCCGGTGCGGCCGGGCCGCCTCGACGCCGAGCCGCTCGACCTTGTTCTCCTCGTAGGCGGCGAAGTTGCCCTCGAACCAGAACCACTTGCCCTCGTCCTCGTCGTCGCCCTCCCAGGCGAGGATGTGGGTGGCGGTGCGGTCGAGGAACCACCGGTCGTGCGAGGTGATCACGGCGCAGCCGGGGAACTCCAGCAGGGCGTCCTCGAGCGACTGCAGGGTCTCGACGTCCAGGTCGTTGGTCGGCTCGTCGAGCAGCAGCAGGTTGCCGCCCATCTTCAGCGTCAGCGCGAGGTTGAGCCGGTTGCGCTCACCGCCGGAGAGCACGCCGGCCTTCTTCTGCTGGTCGGGCCCCTTGAACCCGAAGGAGGCGATGTAGGCACGGCTGGGCATCTCGAAGTTGGCGACCTTGATGAAGTCGAGCCCGTCGGAGACGACCTCCCAGACGTTCTTGTTCGGGTCGATGCCGCCGCGGCTCTGGTCGACGTAGGAGATCTTGACCGTCTGGCCGACCTTGAGCTCGCCGCTGTCGGGCTGCTCCTGGCCCACGATCATGCGGAACAGCGTGGTCTTGCCGACGCCGTTGGGACCGATCACGCCGACGATGCCCGCCCGGGGCAGCTTGAACGACAGGTCGTGCATGAGCACCCGGTCGCCGAATCCCTTGGCGAGGCTCTCGGCCTCGAGCACCACGTCGCCGAGCCGCGGTCCGGCCGGGATGTTGATCTCCGAGACGTCGACCTTGCGGGCGCGCTCCGCCTCGGCCGCGAGCTCCTCGTAGCGGGCCAGACGCGACTTGCTCTTGGCCTGCCGCGCCTTGGGGTTGGACCGAACCCACTCCAGCTCGCGCTCGAGCATCTTGGCGCGCTTCGCGTCCTTGGCGCCCTCGACCTTGAGCCGTTCCTTCTTGGTCTCCAGGTAGGTGGAGTAGTTGCCCTCGTAGGGGTGGGTCTTGCCGCGGTCGAGCTCGAGGATCCAGCTCGCGACGTTGTCGAGGAAGTAGCGGTCGTGGGTCACGGCCAGGACCGCGCCGGGGTAGCTGGCGAGGTGGCCCTCGAGCCACTGCACGGACTCGGCGTCGAGGTGGTTGGTGGGCTCGTCGAGCAGCAGCAGGTCGGGCTGCTGCAGCAGCAGCTTGCAGAGCGCGACGCGGCGGCGCTCTCCACCGGAGAGGTTGTCCACGAGCGCGTCCGGCGGCGGGCAGCGCAGCGCGTCCATGGCCTGGTCGAGCCGGCTGTCGAGGTCCCACGCGTTGGCGTGGTCGAGGTCGGTCTGCAGCTCGCCCATCTCGGCGAGCAGCTTGTCGTAGTCCGCGTCCGGGTCGGCGAGCTCCTCGGAGATCGCGTTGAACCGGTCGACCTTGGCCTTGATCTCGCCGACGGCCTCCTCGACGTTCTCCAGGACCGTGCGGCCCTCGGTGAGTGGCGGCTCCTGCTGGAGCATGCCCACGGTCGCCTCGGGGTCGAGGATCGCGTCGCCGTTCGACGCGTGGTCGAGGCCGGCCATGATCTTCAGCAGGGTCGACTTGCCGGTGCCGTTGGGTCCGACGACGCCGATCTTCGCCCCGTGCAGGAACGAGAGGGTGACGTTGTCGAGAACGACCTTGTCGCCGTGCGCCTTGCGGACGTTACGCAGCGTGAACACATACTCAGCCATGATCGGCAAGCCTACGGCGGCGAGCCGCCACGGCCTAAACGGGTCCGCGCAGGCCCCTCACGCCGCGGTGATGCCCGACCCCCGCTGCCCCGGCCCGCCGTCCTCGGAGTCGGGCGGGTCGAGCGGGTTGCCCCAGCCGTCGACGTTCGGGGACTCCTCGTCGATCATCTGCTGGTGCATCTCCGCGACCTCCTGCTCGACCTCGGAGTCGTTGCGGGGCTCGGGCCGGGGGGTCCGCACGAAGGCGCTGGTGCCGCGGCTCAGGTCGTGACCGACCAGGCTGGCCTCGATCGCGAGCGTGCTGTTGACCTGGCCGTCCTCGCGCTTCCAGTTGTCGGTGCGCAGCCGGCCGTGGACGATGACCGCGTCGCCCTTCTGCACCGACGCGTGCACGTTGTCGGCCAGGTGGCGCCAGACCGTCACGGAGTACCACGTCGTGTCCCCGTCGACCCACTCCCCGGACTTCTTCAGCCGCGGGGTCGAGGCGACCCGGAAGCTCGCCACGCTCACCCCCTGCGGCGTCCGGAAGTTCACGTCGTTGCCGACCCAGCCGTGCAGCGTCACGTAGGTGTCACTCATGAAAGCGCCTCCTCATCGGTGTTCGTGCCGAGAAGGCTCCCGCGGAGAGGGGACGTCGCGGCCCCGGAGCGCAGTCCCCTGGGGACGAGCAGGCGGGTGCGGGAACGGTGGACGCTTTCCGGCGTGCGGCGTACCCGGCGGCTCAGCGCCGTGCCGCGGCCAGGCCGTCCCGGACGGTCCGGTAGGCCGCCACCTCGGCCTCGATCGGCTCGACCACCAGCCGCTCGGTGACGTCCGTGAGGGCCGACCGCAGCCGCTTCTCGGCCGTCCGTGCCCGCGACCGCGCCGACCAGCGCACGAACACGCGGGACAGCAGGCCGAGCACGATGCCCATCGCGGCGCCGCCGAGCAGCATCAGGGTCGGCACGGGCAGCCCGCCGTAGTCGGGGGTCGCGGGCTCGGGGATCTGCAGGTAGCCGAGCACCACCAGGGCACCGAGCCACAGCCCGCCCGCGAACGCCGTGAGCAGCAGGAGCCACTGCAGCACCCGGACCAGGCGCCACCACAGCGGCGTCCGGGAGACCCCCAGGTCGGTGCCCGCCACCGCCTTGTCGAGCGCGTCGTTGAGGTCGGGCAGCCGGGACACCGACGCCCGGCGCACCGCGGCCGCCCAGGGCGGCGAGAGCTGGCCGGCGACGTCGTCGGCGACCGCCCGCACGGCCGAGTCGACCCGGGCCCGCTGGACCGGGGTGGCCTCCGGCACCGAGGCGCGCGCCACCGAGGCGAGCCGGGTGCCGTCCTTGCCGAGGTCGAGGTGCAGGCGCCTGAGCGGGTCGGGCCGCAGCTTGCCGAGCCACGAGGTGATCGGCCAGCCGGTCGCCTGCGCGGCGCGGGTGCGGGTGGACCGCTGCACCGCCGCGACGACCGTCGCGACACCCGCGGCGTCGGCGAAGGCGTCGACGAGCTCCCCCTGGCGCGCCCGGGCCACGTCGCCGGGCTTGGCGTCTCCGTTGGCCTCGGCAAGACGGGCGGCCGCGGCGGAGACGTCGGCCAGCAGCCGGGTCCGGACCGCCTTCTTGGCGCTGACCCGCGCGGCGATGGCCTTCTTCAGCTCGGGCACACCGTCGCCGTGCCGGGCCGAGGTCGCGATCACCGGCACCCCGGCGAGCCCGTCCTGCGCGAGCAGGCGTTTCACGTCCTCGACCATCGGGTCCCGGCGGTCGGCCGGCACCTCGTCGATGTGGTTGAGGACGACGAGCATGATCTCCTTGTGCGTCGCCAGCGGCTTGAGGTAGCGGTCGTGGATCGCCGCGTCGGCGTACTTCTGGGGGTCGAGGACC
>JBQCEF010000269.1:0-6396 GCA_051960495.1 Nocardioides sp.
ACGGGGTGGACTTGCGCGAGCCCTTGAAGCCGACGGTGCCGGCAGAGGCCCACGAGATCACCGCACCGGTGGGGTCGGTGATCGTGACGATGGTGTTGTTGAACGTGCTCTTGATGTGGGCTTCGCCCTGAGCGATGTTCTTCTTCTCCTTGCGGCGCACCTTCTTGGCGCCTGCAGCCTGACGGCCCTTGGGAGGCATACGGGGTTATCTCCTGAGTCTGCTGGTCTGTGTTTTCGAGTGGAAGTCGGCGAATCGACCTCTGACGGGGCTAGGCCCGGCGAGTCGGCTTACTTCGCCTTCTTCTTGCCGGCGACGGTGCGCTTGGGACCCTTGCGCGTGCGCGCATTGGTCTTGGTGCGCTGACCGCGGACAGGCAGGCCCTGACGGTGCCTGCGGCCCTGGTAGCTGCCGATCTCGATCTTGCGGCGGATGTCTGCCTGGACCTCGCGACGGAGGTCACCCTCGATCTTGAAGTTGGCTTCGATCTCGTCGCGGAGCTTGACCAGCTCCTCGTCACCCAGCTGGTGGACCCGCATGCTGGGGTCGACTCCGGTCGTGGCCAGGAGCTGCTGGGCGCGGGTACGGCCGATGCCGTAGATGTAGGTGAGTGCGATCTCGATGCGCTTGTCGCGCGGGAGGTCCACACCAACGAGGCGTGCCATCTGGTGGCCCGTTCCTTTCTCGGGGACGTCGGTCCCCTTGGTTCTCCAGAGGTCTCGGCGTGTCGCGTCCCGTGTCGGCGATGGTGCTGCCGCGGGCCCCGGCCTCCGGTCCGGGGGTGACCTTCTCGCCTGGGCGAGGAGGAGCGATCACGTAGCTGAGGTATTCAGTTGTGGTCCGGCGCGGCCGGCGCGGAGCGAGGCTCCGTCAGCCCTGACGCTGCTTGTGACGCGGGTTCTCGCAGATCACCATGACGCGGCCGTGGCGACGGATCACCTTGCACTTGTCACAGATCGGCTTGACGCTCGGGTTGACCTTCATGATGAGACCCTGAGGCCTTTCTGGTTGATCTCGGCTGTGTCCCTGTCCCGCCCGCCGCGCACTCGGAGAGCACGGCGGCTTTCGGGGGTCCACGGGGGCGGAGCCCCCGTGCAGGGTCTTACTTGTAGCGGTAGACGATCCGACCACGGGTCAGGTCGTACGGCGAGAGCTCCACCACCACGCGGTCCTCGGGGAGGATCCGGATGTAGTGCTGACGCATCTTGCCGCTGATGTGGGCGAGCACCTTGTGCCCGTTGCTGAGCTCCACCCGGAACATCGCGTTCGGGAGGGCCTCAACCACGGTGCCCTCGATCTCGATCACGCCTTCTTTCTTCGGCATGTCCTCCGCAATCCGTCGATCGGTTACTTACAGTGTTCGTCTACCGTCGGCCCGGGAACCTCCCCGGTGCTCGCTGGTCGAGCCAGTCGAGACCCCGGGTGGACCTCGTGGAACCGTCCGAGGAACCCCATTTCCCGGACGCGACACAGGCTCGAGACGAGCGCGTCGTGTTTTCACCGGGCAGCCGCAGGGCGCCACGAAACAGACCCACGTTGGGCCGACGCACCAGTCTACGCGAAGTTGCCGCAGGACCGTTAATCGGCCTCGACGGCCTTCGCCAGCAGCTCCAGGGTCCGCTCCCGGCCCGGCGCCACGTCGACGGGGGTCCCCTCGGGCGCCCCCGCGACCGGGTGGACCATGACCTCGTCGACGTCGTACGTCGCAGCGAGCTCGCGGATCCGGTCGCCGGCCTCCTCGGGAGTGCCGATGACCCAGCGGCGCCGCATCGCCGACAGCAGCCCCTCGTGCTCCTGCGGCACCTCGACGGCCTCGGCCTCCTCGACCATCGGCTGCGGACGCAGCGGGGCGCCGGTGCGCAGCGCGAGCATCGCGAGGAGCTGGGGGCGGGCGAGCCGCTCGGCCTCCTGCTGGGTGTCGGCCACCACGGCGTTCACGGTCAGGAACGTCCGCGGCGCGGCCAGCCGGTCCGAGGGCCGGAAGCTCTGGCGGTAGAGCGCGAGCGCCTCCGCGGTGCCCTGGCCGGAGAAGTGGTGGGCGAACACGTAGGGCAGCCCCTGCTCGGCGGCCAGGCGGGCGGAGTAGTCCGAGGACCCGAGCAGCCAGACGGGCGGCACCCCCGTGGCCCGCGGCGTGGCCTTGAGCCCGAACGTCTCGCCGCGCACCTGGAGCCCGGCCCCCTCCGGCTCCATCAGCGCCAGGATGTTCGCGACGTACTCCGGGAACCGGGCGACCGCGTCCTCCTCGGGCTGCGAGGCGCCGGCGCGGAGCACCCAGCGGGTCACCGGGTCGGTGCCCGGCGCCCGGCCGATGCCCAGGTCGATCCGGTCCGGGTAGGCGGCCTCGAGCAGGGCGAACTGCTCGGCGACGACGAGCGGGGCGTGGTTGGGCAGCATCACGCCGCCCGAGCCCACCCGGATCCGCTCCGTCGCGGCGGCCAGCATCGCGATCAGCACTGGCGGGTTGGTGGCGGCCACGGCCGGCATGTTGTGGTGCTCGGCCACCCAGTAGCGGCGGTAGCCGTGCCGGTCGGCGGTCCGGGCCAGTGATCGCGACGCGCGCAGGGCGTCGCCGCTCGACTGGTCGGAGCGGACGGGCACGAGGTCGAGCACGGACAGGGCGAGGTGCGAGGAGGTCACTGAAGCCTCAACGAGCGGACCGCCGCGGTCATTCCCCTCCGTAGGGGATGCCGAGCTCGGCGAGCTTGGCCTCGCCGCCGTCGAGAGCGGTGAGCACCCAGGTGCCCCGCTCGGTGAGCGTGAAGGTGTTCTCGCTGTGGGCCGCCCACGAGCCGTCCTCGGTCACGACCGTCCAGTCGTCGGCCAGCACCCGGGTGTCGGCGCTGCCGAGCACGAGCATCGGCTCGACGGCGAGCGCGAGTCCGCGCACCAGCTTCGGGCCACGACCCGGGCGGCCGTAGTTGGGGACGTTCGGCGGCTGGTGCATCGCCGACCCGATCCCGTGGCCGACGTAGTCCTCGAGGATCCCGTAGTCACCCTGGCTGCGGACGTAGGTCTCCACGGCGTGGGAGATGTCGGTGACCCGGCCACCCAGGGCCGCTGCGGCGATCCCCCGCCACATCGCCTCCTCGGTCACCCGGATCAGCTCCTGCACCTCGGCGGGCACCTCGCCCACGGCCACGGTCGTCGCCGCGTCACCGTGCCAGCCGTCCACGATGGCCCCGCAGTCGATCGAGACCACGTCGCCGTCGTTGATGACGCGCTCGCCCGGGATGCCGTGCACGACCTCGTCGTTGACCGACAGGCACAGCGAACCCGGGAACCCGTGGTAGCCCTTGAACGAGGGCATGGCGCCCTTGGACCTGATGTGGTCCTCGGCCACCGCGTCGAGCTCACCGGTCGTCACGCCGGGTCGCACCGTGCGCCGGATCAGGTCGAGGGTCTCCCCCACCACCAGCCCGGCGCGGCGCATGACGGCGATCTGTTCGGGCGTCTTGAGCTCGACGCCGCGTTCGCGGAACATCCTCGGCCCTAACTCGCTGTCGCGGCGCCGTCGGAGTCCAGCGCGGCGAACACGCGAGAGCTGACCTGTTCCACGCTGCCGAGACCGTCGACCTCGACGAGCAGGCCGCGGCCGGCGTAGACCTCGAGCAGCGGCGCGGTCTGGTCGGCGTAGACCTCCTGGCGGCGCCGGATGACGTCCTCGGTGTCGTCGGCCCGGCCCTCGATCTCCGCGCGCTTGAGCAGGCGCTGGACGACCTCGTCGCGGTCCACGGTCAGCACCACGACCGCGTCGATGCTGTCGCCGGAGTCGGCCAGCATGGAGTCGAGCTCCTCGACCTGGGCCACCGTGCGCGGATAGCCGTCGAGCAGGAAACCCTCGCGGGCGTCGGGCTCGGCGATCCGGCTGCGCACCATCGCGTTGGTGACCTCGTCGGGAACGTAGTCACCGGCGTCCATGTAACGCTGCGCCTCGACGCCCAGGGGCGTGCGCTGGGACACGTTGGCACGGAAGATGTCACCGGTGGAGATCGCCGGCACCCCGAGGCGCTCGGAGATGACCTTGGCCTGGGTGCCCTTCCCGGCTCCCGGCGGCCCCATGAGGATGAGTCTCATTTCAGCGGAGGAACCCTTCGTAGTTCCGCTGCTGGAGCTGGCTCTCGATCTGCTTCACCGAGTCAAGCGCGACACCGACCATGATCAGGATGGACGTACCACCGAACGGGAAGTTCTGGTTGGCGTTCACCAGGACGAGGGCGATGAGCGGGATCAGCGAGATGAGACCGAGGTACAGCGCGCCCGGCAGCGTGATGCGGGACAGGACGTAGTTGAGGTACTCCTCAGTCGGCTTGCCCGCCCGGATCCCGGGGATGAAGCCGCCGTACTTCTTCATGTTGTCCGCGACCTCTTGGGGGTTGAAGGTGATCGCGACGTAGAAGTAGGTGAAGAAGATGATCAGCAGGAAGTAGCTGAGCATGTAGAGCGGGTGGTCACCGCGCACGAGGTAGGTGGCGATGAAGTTCGAGATCGCCGAGTCACCCGCGAACTGCGACGCCATCGCCGGCAGGTACAGCAGGCTGGAGGCGAAGATGACCGGGATGACGCCGGCCTGGTTGACCTTGAGCGGGATGTACGTCGAGGAGCCGCCGAACATCTTGCGGCCGACCATCCGTCGGGCGTACTGCACCGGGATCCGGCGCTGGCCCTGCTCCATGAAGATCACGGCGGCCACGAGCAGCAGCCCGATCACCATCACCATGCCGAAGACCCACCAGCCGCGGGAGATCTTGACCTGCCACAGCGCGGCCGGGAACGTCGCCACGACCTGGGTGAAGATCAGGATCGACATGCCGTTGCCGATGCCACGGTCGGTGATCAGCTCACCGAGCCACATGATGACGGCCGTGCCGGCGGTCATCGTGATGACCATGATCAGCATCGTCATGATGCTGTCCTCTTTGTAGAGGAGGGCGTCGGGGCAGCCCTGCAGCAGCTGGCGGCTGCGGGCGAGCGCCACGATCCCGGTGGCCTGCAGGATGGCGAGGGCCAGCGTCAGGTAGCGCGTGTACTGGGTGATCTTCGTCTGGCCGGCCTGTCCCTCGTTCTTGAGGGTCTCCAGGCGCGGGATGACCACGACGAGCAGCTGCAAGATGATGCTCGCGGTGATGTAGGGCATGATCCCGAGCGCGAACACGGTCAGCTGCAGCAGCGCGCCGCCGGAGAACAGGTTGATCAGGCCGTAGACGCCCTCGTTCTGGACCTGCGTGAAGCAGGACTGGACGTTGGCCACGTTGACCCCGGGCGTGGGGACCTGCGAACCGAGCCGGAAGATCACGATGATCATCAGGACGAACAGCAACTTACGTCGCAGGTCCGGCGTCCGGAACGCGTTGGCGAAAGCGCCTAGCACTGGACTGGCACCGTCCTCTTCTCACTAAGAATTCGTGGGTCCCCCGCAGGAGCGGCGTGGACCACGGAAGCCTAACAGGGGCCCGACCGCACGAGCGTCACGGCTACGGCCGGACGCGCGGCGCTCGGGCCCCTGTCACTGGTCTGTCTGGGGTCGCTCGCTCAGAGCTCGGTCGCGGTGCCGCCGGCAGCCGCGATCTTCTCCTTCGCCGAGGCGGAGAACGCGTGCGCGCTCACCTGCACGGCGACCGAGATGTCCCCCTGGCCGAGCACCTTGACCGGCTGGCCGTCGCGGACGGCGCCCTTGGCGACGAGGTCCTCGACGCCGACGGTGCCACCCTCCGGGAACAGCTCGTTGATCCGGTCGAGGTTGACGACCTGGAAGTCCACCTTGAACGGGTTCTTGAAGCCCTTGAGCTTCGGAAGCCGCATGTGGATCGGCATCTGGCCGCCCTCGAAGCTGGCCGGCACCTGGTAACGGGCCTTGGTGCCCTTGGTGCCTCGACCAGCGGTCTTGCCCTTGGAGCCCTCACCGCGACCCACACGGGTCTTCGCGGTCTTGGCACCGGGGGCAGGACGCAGGTGATGCAGCTTGAGCGTCATGTCAGTCCACCTCTTCGACGACGATCATGTGACGGACCGTCTGGAGCATGCCTCGGATCTCGGGACGGTCCTCCTTGACGACCACGTCGCCGATGCGCTTGAGACCAAGCGTGCGGAGGGTGTCCCGCTGGTTCTTCTTGCAGCCGATCGTCGACCGCTTCTGCTCGACCTTGAGGCGCGCCATCACTGGCTCACCTCCGCACGGGCCTTCAGCAGCGCGGCGGGCGCGACGTCCTCGACGGGGAGGCCACGACGGATGGCGACGGCCTCCGGCTCCTCGAGCGAGCGCAGCGCCTCGACGGTCGCGTGCACGATGTTGATCTGGTTCGACGAGCCGAGCGACTTGCTCAGCACGTCGTGGATGCCGGCGCACTCCAGCACGGCGCGCACCGGGCCACCGGCGATCACACCGGTACCGGGGGCGG
>JBQCEF010000270.1:0-2790 GCA_051960495.1 Nocardioides sp.
GAGCAGCCGGCGCAGCACGCGGTCGACGTAGCTGCTGCCCTTGCGGCGCTCGTTGAACCGCCGCCGGATGTGGTCCACGGTCGGGATCACCTCGGGCCCGACCCCGTCCATGACCACGTCGGCGTGACCCTCCAGCAGCGACATGACCGCGGTGACCCGGTCGAGGATCTCGCGCTGGCGGGCGGAGGCGAACAGCTCGAGCAGGCTCACGTCGTCGGCGCCGCGGAGCACGTCCCCGAGCCGCTTCACGCCCTCGCCGAGCAGCGCGGCGACCTTGCCGGGGTCGACCTCGATGCCGCCGACGAGCTCCTCGATCTGGTCGTGGATGTGGTCGCGCATCCACGGCACCGCGGTGAACTGGACCCGGTGGGTCTCCTCGTGCAGGCAGACCCAGAGCCGGAAGTCGGCGCGGTCGACGTGCATCTCGTTCTCGGCGTGCACGATGTTGGGGGCGACCAGCAGCAACCGGCCCGCCTCGGCCGAGCCGGGTGGGGCGTAGAACGGGTCGAACTGCCCGAGCACCTTCGAGGACATGAAGCCGAGCAGGGTGCCGACCTCGAGACCGGTGACCCGGGAGCCGACCGCCTCCGCCATCGGCGACGGGGCGCCCTTCTTCTCCTGCAGCCGGTCGATCAGCGGCGAGAGCACCTGGGCGAAGCCGTCGGCGTTGGCCTGGATCCAGCCGCGGCGGTCCACGACGAGCACCGGCGCGGTGCGCTCCTCGGCGACCAGCCCGGTGAACTCGCGGACCAGCGGCGTGGAGCGGTGCGCACCCGCCTTGAGCTCGGCGACCGCGTCGTCGGCCTCGGCGCGCGAGATCATCGGCCCCGGGCCGGCCATCCGCGAGGCAGCGCTGACCGCGAGGTCCCAGTCGATCATCGTCGAGCGTCCCACCATGTCCAGACCTTACGACCCCGGGCGATATCGCCGGCTCAGGAGGCGCAGGTGCAGGCGGCGAGGGCGGCCGCCGCCTCGTCGATCCGCTGCCGGGCGTCGAGCGCCTTGGGCACCGGCACCTCGTCGGCGATCATCACGAAGGCGAGCACCGCGTCGTCGACGGTGGTGACCGTGCCGGCGAGACCGTGGACGCCCGCCTCGGTGAGCGTGCCCGTCTTGGCGTGCACGGCGCCCAGCCCCGCGGGCGCCCCGGAGTCGAAGCGGCTGCTCAGCGACCCGGTGAACCCGGCGACCGGCATGCTCGTGAGGACGGTCCGCAGGTCGGGGTGGTCGGGCCCGGCGGCGGCGCGGATCAGCCGCAGCAGCGTCTCGGGGCGCAGCCGGTCGTCGCGCGAGAGGCCCGAGCCGTCGAAGATCAGGTCGCCGCCGGTGGGGATGCCCAGCGCGTCGAGGGTGCCCTCGACGGCACGCGCGCCGCCCGCGAACGACCCCGGCTCCCCGGCGGCCAGCGCGGCCTGCCGCGCGAGCACCTCGGCGCCCTCGTTGTCGCTGACCTCCAGCACGCGCTGCACCACCTGCGCGAGCGGCGCGCTCTCGACGGCCGCGAGCTCGGTCGCCTCCGGGTCGGCCAGCTCCTGCGACGGCGCGCCCACGACCTTCACCCCGCGTCGCTCGAGGGCTGCGGCGAACGCCTGGGCCGCGGCCAACGCCGGGTCTGCGCTGCGGACGTAGCTGTCGGGCTGGCGCCCCTCGTCGACCCAGAGCGCGCTGATCGGGCTGACCACGTTGTCGGGGACGTAGGACGCCTGCCAGTGGGGGCTGATCGAGGGGCCGCTGAACAGGGAGTCGTCGTACCCCAGCCGGACCTTCGACCGGCCCAGGTCGTGCAGGGACCGGGCGGTGGCCCGGGCCAGCGTCACGACGTCGGCGCGCGCCGGGTAGGTGTCCTCGTCGGTGACCGGCTTGCGGGCCAGGAACGGGTCGCCGCCGCCCACGAGCACGATGTCGCGGCGTCCGGCGCCGGTGACGACCGAGGTGCGGAACCGATGGTCGCCGCCGAGGCGTTCGAGTGCGGCCGTGGCCGTCAGCAGCTTCATCGTCGAGGCGGGGACGACCCGCCGCGGCCCGGCCCGGTGCACGATCTCGCCGTCGGACAGGTCCATCACCGCCACGGCCACGTCCGGACCGAGCATCTTCTTGGCGCGCAGCAGCGGGGTGACGGCACGACGTACGGCGTCGGGGTCGGCGGGCGCCTCGTCCTCCGGCTCGGCCACGGTGGGGGCCCGGGCCGCCTGTGGCAGGGTCAACCCGGCGGGCGGCGCCACCTTGGCGGGCTCGTCGACCGGCGAGGGGTAGTCGAAGCCGAACCAGCGCGGCCCGAGGTCGAACCAGTAGGCGACGCCCGCGAGGGCGAGCACGAGCACGACGAGGGACGCGGTCAGCCTGCGGAGCAGTCGCCCCGCGTGGCGTGCGTCACCTTCGGGCACCTCGGCCCCTCTCGAATACGTGTTTTGGTCGGTTGTGCGGGACACTAACCGAACGACGTGAACGAGGCCGAAGCGGAGGAAGTGCTGTGGAGTTCGACGTACTGGTGGAGATCCCCAAGGGTCAGCGCAACAAGTACGAGGTCGACCACGAGTCGGGCCGCATCCGGCTGGACCGGACCCTGTTCACCTCCACGCAGTACCCGGCCGACTACGGCTACATCGAGAACACCCTCGGTCTCGACGGCGACCCCCTCGACGCGATGGTGCTGCTGCAGGAGCCGACGTTCCCGGGCTGCCTGATCAAGTGCCGCGCCATCGGGATGTTCCGGATGACCGACGAGGCCGGTGGCGACGACAAGGTGCTGTGCGTCCCCGCGACCGACCCCCGCCTCGAGCACCTCCGCGA
>JBQCEF010000271.1:0-2747 GCA_051960495.1 Nocardioides sp.
CGACCCGTGGCCGAGGTCACGTGTGCAACTAGTTGCATAGAGCCTGCTGCGCTCGCCACCATGGGCGCCTGGCCCTCGAGCACGCGATCCTGGTCTCGCTGAGCGAGCGCCGCGCGTCCGGGCTCGACCTGACGCGGCGCTTCGACCGCTCGATCGGGTTCTTCTGGTCGGCCACCCACCAGCAGATCTACCGGGTGCTCGGCCGCATGGAGTCCGACGGCTGGGTGCGCCGCGAGCACGTCGTGCAGCAGGGCCGGGCCGACAAGTTCGTGTACGACGTCACGCCGGCCGGACGTGCCGAGCTCGAACGGTGGCTGGCCGAGCCGTCCCCGGTCGAGTCCTTCCGCAGCGAGGTCGCGGTCAAGCTGCGCGCAGCGTCGTACGGCGACCGGGGGGCCGTGCTCGACCAGGTGGCCGCCCACCGCGCCGACCACGCGACCCGGCTCGCCCACTACGAGCAGCTCGCCGCCCGCGACTTCCCCGAGCCGGACGGCCTCGACGGCCACGAGCTCGACGTCTACCTCGTGCTCCGGGGCGGCATCCGCCTCGAGCAGTTCTGGGTCGAGTGGCTCACCGAGTACCTCGACGCCCACGATGCCGACCGGGCCTCGACCCGCCGAACAGGAGCCCCCGCATGACCGAGCCGACCCACGCCTACCCGCACCTGCTCACGCCGATCACGCTCGGCGGCACCACGCTGCGCAACCGCGTGGTGATGGGCTCG
This sequence comes from Nocardioides sp., assembly GCA_051960495.1. GTDB lineage: Bacteria > Actinomycetota > Actinomycetes > Propionibacteriales > Nocardioidaceae > Nocardioides_B. Next base: position 725 of record JBQCEF010000271.1, read on the forward strand.
ATGCACACCGGGCTGGAGGACCGCGCCAAGCACCTCCCCGAGCTGGCCGCGTACTTCGCCGAGCGCGCCCGTGGTGGCGCCGGGCTGATCGTGACCGGCGGCTACTCCCCCAACGTGCGCGGCTGGCTGCTGCCGTTCGGCTCCCAGATGACCCGGCGCCGGCAGGCCGACCGGCACCGGCAGGTCACCGACGCGGTGCACGCCGAGGGCGGCGCGATCGCGCTGCAGATCCTGCACGCGGGCCGCTACGGCTACACCCCGCTCAACGTCAGCGCCTCCGCCACGAAGTCGCCGATCACGCCGTTCAAGGCCCACGCGCTCAGCACCCGCGCGGTCGAGCGCACCATCGGCCACTACGTCGACGCCGCAAAGCTGGCGCGGCGCGCCGGGTACGACGGCATCGAGATCATGGGGTCCGAGGGCTACCTGATCAACCAGTTCCTCGCCCCGCACACGAACCGCCGCACCGACCGCTGGGGCGGCAGCGCCGAGAACCGCATGCGCTTTCCCGTCGAGATCGTCCGCCGCACCCGCGAGGCGCTCGGCGACGACTTCCTCGTGATGTTCCGGCTGTCCCTGCTCGACCTGATCCCGGACGGCCAGACCTGGGACGAGACCGTCGCGCTCGCGAAGGCGCTCGAGGCCGCCGGCGCGTCGGTGATCAACACCGGCATCGGCTGGCACGAGGCCCGCGTGCCCACCATCCTCACCCAGGTCCCCCGGGCCGCGTGGACCTGGACGACCGCACGGCTGCGGCCCGAGCTCGGCATCCCGGTCTGCGCGTCCAACCGGATCAACACCCCCGAGGTCGCCGAGCAGGTCCTCGCCGGGGGGCAGGCCGACCTGGTCAGCATGGCCCGGCCGTTCCTCGCCGACCCGGAGTTCGTGAACAAGGCCGCGCAGGGGCGCGCCGACGAGATCAACACCTGCATCGCCTGCAACCAGGCCTGCCTGGACCACACCTTCGCCAACAAGCGCGCGTCGTGCCTGGTGAACCCCCGCGCCTGCCACGAGACCACGCTGGTGCTCGCCCCGACCCGGCGTGCGAAGCGGGTCGCGGTGGTGGGGGCCGGACCGGCCGGGCTGTCAGCCGCGGTCTCGGCCGCCGAGCGCGGGCACCAGGTCACGCTTTTCGAGGCGTCACCCGAGATCGGCGGCCAGTTCCGGCTGGCCATGCGGATCCCGGGCAAGGAGGAGTTCGCCGAGACGCTGCGCTACTACGCCCGGCGCATGGAGGTGCTCGGCGTCGACGTGCGGCTCGGCACCCGCGCCGACGTCGCCACCCTGCGGGGGTACGACGAGGTCGTCGTCGCCACCGGCGTCGCCCCCCGGACCCCCGAGCTGCCCGGGATCGACCACGCCAAGGTCGTCTCCTACCCCGACGCGATCACCGGCGCCGTCGAGGTCGGCCCGCGCGTGGCCGTCATCGGCGCCGGCGGCATCGGCGTCGACGTCAGCCACCTGCTCACCCACAACGAGGCCGACGACCGCGACGACTGGTTCGCCCACTGGGGGGTCGGCGACCCGGCGGTCGACCGCGGCGGGCTCAAGGAGAAGAAGGCGCGGGTGTCCCCCCGCGAGGTCTACCTCCTCCAGCGCAAGGCCACCTCGATCGGCAAGGGCCTCGGCAAGACCTCCGGCTGGGCCCACCGGGCGGTGCTGAAGGACTCGGGCGTCACGATGGTCCCCGGCGTCACCTACGACCGCATCGACGACGCCGGGCTGCACATCACCGTGCGCCCGGACGGCGAGGACGGCCCGGCCGAGCAGCGGGTGCTCGACGTGGACCACGTCGTTGTGTGCGCCGGCCAGGACTCCGTGCGCGACCTGTACGACGACCTCGTCGCGGCGGGCGTGTCCGCGCACCTCATCGGCGGCGCCGACGTGGCCGCCGAGCTCGACGCGAAACGCGCCATCGAGCAGGGCACCCGCCTGGCCGCGGCTCTCTGAGGCCCGTCCATACCGGTCATTCCGGGCGGAACCCCGCGTTCTCCGGACAGGCTTGTCAAGCGCGACATACCCT
>JBQCEF010000272.1:0-3179 GCA_051960495.1 Nocardioides sp.
GTGGCGCCGACCGAGGCGGCGACCGTGAACGCCCAGGCGAGGTCCTGGCCGTCGCGGGCGAGCCGGCCGAACGCGATGGCGGCACGGACCAGGAAGAGCCAGGCGAGGCCGCTGCCGAGCGCGGCCAGTGCGAGCGCGGTGAGGATCGGGCGTCGGTTCGGCGCCTTCTTCTTCTCCGCCCGTCGCCTGCCTTCGCTCACCGTCCGCCGTTCGCCGCCCACCGAGACCACTGCCACGGGCGCATTCTGTCCCAGATCGGCCGCCCGGGGCAGGGGAACGCGCGGGTACGTCTGGTTTGTCTCTTACCGGTGCGGGGTACCCGGGGGGCCACGACACGTGAGCGAGGCGTGAGAACCACGCCGAAGAACGGGAGACCACGATGAGTGCTGAAGGACTGAGCCCCGAGGAGCTGCAGGCGGAGAACGCCACGGCCCTGCCGGACAAGGAGGTCGTCTCCATCCTCGACCTCAACGCCGACCTCGACCTGGCCATCGACGCCGCCGCGCCGATCGACCTCGCCGTCGCCGCCAACGCCAACGTGGCCGCGCCGATCAACGCCGCCGCGGGCGCCAACATCCTCTCCGTCGGCTCTGATGCGCAGGCGCTGGGCGACCAGGGCGTGATGATCAACCAGGGCATCGACGCCGACGCCACCGCCAACGCGGGCCAGGACAGCACGATCGACCAGAGCAACGACACCATCGACGACGGCACGACCGACGGTACGACGCAGCCGACCGCCGACACCTCGACCACGACGAACACCGGCGAGGGTGCCCTCGACGGCGGCCCGCTGCTCAACGTGGACGTCAACCTCGACGCGGACGCCGACATCGCCGCCCCGATCGACGGCGCGGTCGCGGCCAACGCCAACGTCGCCGCCCCGGTCAACGCCGGCGTGGCTGCCAACGTCGGCTCGATCGACTCCGACGCCGTTGCGGTCGCCCAGCAGGACGCGATCATCAACCAGGACATCGAGGGCGCCGCCGAGGCCAACGCCGACCAGACGTCCGACCTCACCCAGTAACCAGTGACGACCCTCCAGGGCGCGACGTCTGCCGACGTCCTGCGCCGGGCGGACGGCGTCCAGCTGATCGGGGAGATGGCGGGATCCGGCTACCGGGTCCCGCCCTCCCTGGTCCGCCGCGCCGACGGTCAGACGATCTCGCTGACCACGCTGCTCTACCTGACCCTGCACGAGGTCGACGGGCAGCGGACCGCCGAGGAGGTCGCCGAGGCGGTCAGCGCGTCGTACGGCAAGACCGTGACCGCCGACAACGTGCAGCATCTCGTCGACGAACAGCTACGGCCGCTCGGCCTGCTCGCCTGCGCCGACGGCTCGCAGCCCGAGCTGAAGCGGTCGAACCCGCTGCTGGGGCTGCGCTTCCGCTACGCGGTCACCGACCCGGACCGGACGAACCGGCTGACGAACCCGTTCGCGCTGCTGTTCAACCCGGTGGTGCTGCTGCCGATGCTGGCGGCGTTCGGCCTGGTCTGCTGGTGGGTCTTCTTCGAGAAGGGCCTGGCGTCGGCGACGTACCAGGCGTTCGACCACCCGGGCCTGCTGCTGCTGGTCTTCGTGGTCACCGTGCTCAGCGCCGGCTTCCACGAGTTCGGCCACGCGGCCGCGGCCCGCTACGGCGGGGCGACCCCGGGCGTGATGGGCGCCGGGATCTACCTCGTGTGGCCCGCGTTCTACACCGACGTCACCGACTCCTACCGGCTCGGCCGGGGCGGGCGGGTGCGCACCGACCTCGGTGGGCTGTACTTCAACGCGATCGTCGCGGTCGCGATCACCGGCGTGTGGTGGCTGACGTCGTACGACGCGCTCCTGCTGGTCGTCGCCACGCAGATCCTGCAGATGGTACGTCAGCTGACCCCGCTGGTGCGCTTCGACGGCTACCACGTGCTCGCCGACGTGACCGGCGTGCCGGACCTGTTCCACCGGATCAAGCCGACGCTGCTGGGCGTGCTGCCCTGGCGGTGGGGCGACCCGGAGGCGCGGCTGCTCAAGCCGTGGGCGCGTGCGGTCGTGACCCTGTGGGTCGTCATCGTCGTGCCCGCGCTGCTGTTCACGATCGGGATGCTGGTGCTGGCGTTCCCGCGCGTGGTGGCGACCGCGTGGGCGAAGCTGGGCGCCGAGCAGGACGTCCTCGCCGCCGCGTGGGGCGACGGCGACATGGTGCAGGTGGCCGCCCGGGCGTTGGTCATTTTCACCGTCGCCATGCCGATCCTCGGAATGGTATACATCTTGAGCCGGATGGCGCGCCGCGGCGCGCTCGCGGTCTGGCGCGGCACGTCGGGCCGCCCGGTGCGTCGTACCGTCGCGGGGGTGCTGGCCGCCGCGATGCTCGGCGGGATCGCCTATGCGTGGTGGCCCGACGAGGACACCTACCGGCCGGTGATGCCCTACGAGCGCGGCACCCTGATCGACGCGGTGTCGGCGATGCCGGTGGTCAACCGGGTCGTCCCGCACCAGGGCATCCGGGTCGGGTCGGTCGGCACCACGTCGGCGGTGTGGGACCGCAACGATCCGCTGCCGAGCCGGGCCGCGCCGCAGCTGGCGATGGTGCTGGTGCCGCGCGACCCGTCGTCGGGCGCGCAGACCTGGGTGTTCCCGTTCGACAAGCCGCTCGCGCCGGGAGAGGGCGACAACCAGGCGATGGCGGTCAACACGACCGACGGCACAGTCGTCTACGACACCGCGTTCGCGCTGGTGTGGGTCGAGGACGGCGCGGACGCGACGAACACCAACGAGGCCTACGCGTTCGCCTCCTGCAACACCTGCGCCGCGGTCGCCGTCGGGTTCCAGGTCGTCTTCGTCGTCGGCGACAACCAGGTCGCGGCTCCGCAGAACCTCGCCGGGGCGGTCACCTCGGACTGCGTGAACTGCCTGACCTACGCGCTGGCCCGCCAGCTGTTCCTGACCATCGACGAGCCGCTGTCCGACGCGACGATGAAGAAGCTCGACCGGATCTGGAAGCGGATCGCGAAGTACGGCAAGCGCATCAACCGCGGCAAGGTGCCGCTGAGCGAGATCGAGAAGCGGCTCGACCGCTACGAGGCCCGGATCCGCGCGATCGTGGCCGCGGACCAGCCGAAGACTTCGACCACCGAGCCGGAGACGTCGGCGTCCGCGTCGGCCTCGGGATCGGGCTCGGCGTCCGCGTCGGCCTCGG
>JBQCEF010000273.1:0-4674 GCA_051960495.1 Nocardioides sp.
TCACCGCGTCCTGCGTCTCGACGAAGTGCCGCGCGAGCAGCGCCGCGAAGTCCTCGACGTGACCGACGCCGTGCTCGCGGGCGAACGCGAAGACGGTGTTCTTCTGGGTGTCGGTCGGCAGCACCGCGGAGTTGTCGCCCTCGAGGTGGACCGCGTCCATGTCGCCGGACAGCGCGACGGACACCATGAGGTCGTGCAGGACGTGCCGCGGGGTGTCGCGGTCGACCTTCATCAGCCGGATCTCGGCCTTGCCGTAGCGGTTGGGCCCGAGCACTCCGCGCCGCGTCATCAGGACCCCCGGTAGGTGGAGTAGGCGAACGGGCTCAGCAGCAGCGGCACGTGGTGGTGGGCGCCGGCGTCGACGACGTCGAACACCACGACCACCTCCGGGTAGAACGTCGGCACGCCCCGCGCCGCGAAGTAGCCGCCGCTGTCGAAGACGAGCCGGTGCACGCCTTCCGTGGTGGTCGCCGCTCGCCACTCGGTCACGCGTCCGTCGTCGTCGGTGACCGCCTCGGCGAGGTGGTGCCACAGGTCCTCGTGCCAGCGCTCCCACCGGATCCGCATGCCCGTGGCGGGCACCCCACGGGTGGCGTCGAGGACGTGGCTGGACAGGCTCATCGGCGTGCGTCCGTCTCGAGACACCGCAGCAGCCGCAACCGGACGATCTCCGCGAGCTCACGCCGTACGACGTGAAGCTCGGTCTGCGGGTCGTTGCGCAGCCGCTCGTCGAGGGCGGCGAGCATCTCCTCGGCCGTGCGGCCGGCCGCGCGGATCAGGAAGACGTGCCCGAACCGCTCCTCGTAGGCCCGGTTGCCGGCCTCGAGCCGCTCGGCGGTCGTCGCCTCGGCGTCGAGGGCGCCGGCCTGCTCGGTGCGCGACCACCGGTCCTCGGTCGTCGAGCCGAGCCGGCGCTCGCCGATCCGGGCGTGCGCAGCCAGCGCCTGCTCCAGGGCGGAGTCGTCGAGCGCGAGCACGGTCTCGTCGGAGAGGTCGAGCAGCGCCTTCGCCGACGGGATCGGGCGGGCAGCCTCGATCCGCGCCAGCCACGCGTCCGCGGCGCAGCAGGCGCGCAGCTTCTCCTCCGTCGGGGTGACGTCCGTCTCCGGACTCCCGGGCTGCAGCATCGGCTCCCTCCTCGCCCCTGTCTACACCAACGCCTGCGCGGTGTGCGACGAAAATCAGTCGAGCAGCTCGCCGAGCACCCGGAGCCGGGCGAGCCCGCCGTCGGGGTAGACGTCGACGCGGACGTGCTCGACCTTGGTCTCGGCAGCGGCCCCCGTGACCGCGAAGACGTGCTGGGTGTCGGGCTGCAGCGAGGTGCGGGGCAGCAGCTCGGTCCAGCCGGCCGGGTCGGTGTCCGCGGGCCCGGCCGTGCCGCGCACCAGCACCGACTCGGGCGCGTTGCCGAGGAAGCACGTGGTGTCGACGACCAGCCGCCGGACCCTCCCGGGTCCCGCGAGCCGGATGGTCAGGTAGTCGTTGCCGGCGTCGCGGCGTCGCGCGTTCTCCCAGCCCTCGCCGGTGGTGCGCGCGCGTCCGGGCATGAGCACGTTGCGGGCGGCGGCGTAGAACATGTCCGAGCAGGCGACCACGTCGCCGCCGTTCTCGAGCGCCGCCAGGTCGACCGTGCCGGTGAGCAGGGTGCGGTCCGGGGCGGGCCGGCCGTGCACCCGCAGCCGGGCCACACCGCCGTCGGGGTGGATCGTGAGCATCACGTGCGTGGCGCGGCGTTGCGCGGTGACGGCAAAGGCGTTCCGCGTGTCGCCGCGCACCGGGGAGACCGGCACGAGCGGCTGCCACTGCGCGCCCAGCAGCTCCTCCACCGACGGGTAGCCGGGCAGGTCGACCGCGTCGAGGCTGACCTGCGGCGGGTAGTTCCCGGTGAAGTGCGCGGTGTCGACGACGACCCCCTCGACGACCGCGCGCACCCCGAGCCGGACGATCGCGAAGTCGTTGCCTGGTTGGCGTCTGCGGCGCGTCTCCCACCCGTCGTACACCTTGCCGCGCGGGCCGAACGCCGCCGGGTCGAACACCGGCGGGCCCGGCGTCACGAGGTTTTCCCGCGCGGCGAACAGCTCGTCGTTGGCGTGCACGACACTGCCGCCGAGCGCGCGCGAGGCGATGTCGGGAAGGTCGGCGAAGTCGGTCATCGGTCGGCTCCTCGGCTCAGCAGCCGGCCGCGCGGCGCGCCGGCGATGTCGACGGGGCGTCCGGCGAGCCACGTCTCGCGGACCACGCCGGTCAGCGTGCGGCCGGCGTACGGCGTCAGCGGGTGGCGGTGCTCGAGGGCGGCCGGGTCGACGACGAACGTCTCGTCGTCGGCGAGCACGCACAGGTCCGCGTCGGCACCGACGGCGATCCTGCCCTTGCGGTGCAGGCCGGCCCGGTCCGCGGGGCCGCTCGCCATCCAGCGCGCGACGTCGGCGAGGCCGTGGCCGCGTTCGCGGGCGGCGGTCCACACCGCGGCGATCCCGAGCTGCAGCGAGCTGATCCCGCCCCACGCGTCGGCGAAGTCGCCGGTGTTCAGCGCCTTGAGGTCGGCCGGCGCCGGCGAGTGGTCGGACACCACCATGCCCAGCGTGCCGTCGGCCAGGCCCGCCCAGAGCAGCTCGCGGTTCGCGGCGTCGCGGATCGGCGGGCAGCACTTGAACGCGGTGGCGCCGTCGGGCACGTCGTCGGCCGCGAACGTGAGGTAGTGCGGGCAGGTCTCGGCGCTGACCGGGACGCCCGCGTCGTGCGCCGCGCGCAGCAGCGGCAGTGCGTCCCCGGCGGCGAGATGTACGACGTGCATCCGGCAGCCCGTCGCACGTGCGGCCTCGATCACCGCACGGACAGCCGACACCTCGGCGCTCGCGGGCCGGCTCGCCGCGAACCCGGCGTACGACGCTCCTCGTGGTGGCTCGTGCAGCGCGTCGGGGTCCTCGGCGTGCACAAGCAGCAGCCCGCCGAACCCGGCCACCACCTCGGCGCAGGCACGCAGCCCGGCCTCGTCGAGCGCCGGGAACTCCTCGACGCCGGAGTCGGCCAGGAAGCACTTGAAGCCGAGCACGCCGGCGTCCCACAACGGGGCGAGGTCGTGCCCGTTGCCCGGCACCGCACCGCCCCAGAACGCGACGTCGACGAACGCGTCGTCCTGTGCCGCGGACCGCTTCGTCTGCAACGCCGCGACGTCGGTGGTGGGCGGCACGCTGTTGAGCGGCATGTCGACGATCGTGGTCACCCCACCTCGTGCCGCCGCCCGGGTCGCGTGTGCGAACCCCTCCCAGTGCGCACGGCCGGGGTCGTTGACGTGCACGTGCGCGTCGACCAGCCCGGGCAACAGCACCCCGTCGTCGCCGAGCCGGACGGTCGTCGTGGCGTCGACCTCGGTTCCGGCCGGTTCGACCGCGGCGATGCGGCCGTCGCGGATCCCGACGACGCAGCCACGCACCTCCCCGTCGACGACGGCCCGCGGAGCGACGACCGCGACGTCGAGCGTCATCAGCCCTCGGCGTCGAGCGTGGCCCGGTAGGCCCGCCACCCGCCGTGCTCGGTGATGTCTTGGTGGCGGCCGGCCTCGGTGGCGCGCAGCACCATGCACAGCGTCCCGCGGCCGTCGGCGAGCTCGACCACCCCCAGCTCGAGCTCCGGCGGCTCGTCGGGGAGGAACGCGTCGCGCAGGACCTCGAGCGGCACGTCGTACAGCTCTCCTCGCACCGACTCGCCGCGCTCGGAGCCGACCGGGAGCAGCCCGGGGAACTCGTCGCGGACCGAGAAGAACCGGTACTTCGCGGCGGTCTGCACCTCGCCGAGGAACGGGTGCCCCTCGATGTTGTGGTGCACGCGTCCCCCGCGCATCCCTTCGCCGTTGGTCATGAGGAACACCATCCGCGCACTGTAGACCCGCCTCACAGGTGGCGGCGCAGGAATGCGACGGACCGCCGCATCGACAGCGGCCACTGCGCGATGAAGGCGTGGTCCTCGCCGGGGTAGGTGCGCAACCGGACGTCGACTCCGGTGGCCCGCATCGCCTGCGCGGTGGCCCGGCTCCACCGCGGCGGGCAGGTCGCGTCGGCCGTGCCGTGGTGGATCAGCACCGGCTCGGTGATCCGGTCGAAGTAGGTACGCGGGCTGACCTCGCGCCAGAACCGGGGGTTGTCCCGGGGCTCGCCGTGACGGCGCAGGATGAAGTCCGACAGCGTGCTGCGTCCGGGGTCGTCGCGGATCCACCGGTCGAAGTTGTCGATGGCGCGCGAGCTGACCGGCGCGAACACCACCGCGGCATCGACGAGCCCCGGCTGGGCGGCGAGCACGTTGTAGATGACACCCCCGCCCATCGACCGTCCGAACAGCCCGATCCGCTCGTCCTCGACGGGGACCGCGCCGGTGCGCCGCAGCGCGAGGACCGCGTTGACGACGTCCGTGCTGTAGCCGAGCCGCATCCGCCGGTCCGCCGACGGGTCACGGTCGGAGCCGGCGTGGTTGCGGTAGTCGGTGTGCAGCACCACGAACCCGGCACGCGCCAGCCAGTCCTGCTCGCGGCGCAGCCCCTGCCCGTTCACGTAGACCGCCGGGTCGATGTAGCCGTGCGCGAGCACGAGTGCCGGGAACGGCCCGCGGCCCCGCGGCACGTCGAGCACCCCGGAGATACGCAGGTCGCCGCTGAGATAGGTGACCGTGTACGCCGTGTAG
>JBQCEF010000274.1:0-7874 GCA_051960495.1 Nocardioides sp.
CAGCACGAGGGCGCACGCGCCGAGCGGCCCCACGGGTCCCTGCCGCATGACCTCGAGGGCGCGACCCCGGTCTCGGCGGCCGGCGGCGAGCCCGTCGGCGGTGTCCGCGAGGCCGTCGAGGTGCATACCCCGGGTCAGCAGCGCGAGCAGTCCGACGACCAGCGCGGCCGTCAGCACGGGGGACAGGCCCGCCTCGGTGCCGAGCCACACGAGCAGCCCGGCCGGCACGGCGAGCAGCAGCCCGACGACCGGTGCGAGCACCATGGCCCGTCCCGCGCTCACCCGGTCGACGACCGGCGCACGGACCGGCAGCACCGTCAGCGTCCCGAGCGCGAGCCGGACGGCATCGCCGAGCCCGCTCCGCGGCGAACCGGTCACAGCCGCGTCACTCGGCCGGCGACCACCCAGCGCACGTCCTCGGTGTGCGCGGCGAGCGCCGCGTTGAGCCGTCCCATCACGTCGCGGAACCGTCGGCCGGAGGCGGTGTCCGGGACGACCCCCTGGCCAACCTCGTTCGTCACGGCGACCACCCGGCGCGACGTGCGGCGCCACGCCTCGACCAGCGCGTCGACCTCGTCGACGACCACCTTCTCGCCGGACGCGGCCCACGTGTCGTCGTCCCACGCGTCGTGCCGGTCCATCACACGCGTCAGCCACAGGGTGAGGCAGTCGACGAGCAGCGGTTCGCCCTCGGACTCGAGCAGCGGCACCAGGTCGATCGACTCCTCGGTGGACCAGTGCGCGGGGCGCTCGGCGCGGTGGCGTCGTACCCGTTCCGACCAGTCGTGGTCCTCGCCCGCGGGGTAGCCCGTCGCCACGTAGGTCACCGACCCCTCGGCGGCGAGGATTCGCTCGGCCTCGCGTGACTTGCCCGACCGGGCGCCGCCGATGACGAGCGTGCGTCGCGGGACGTCATACGGATGGGGGCCCATAGCGCTCGCTTCGTATGACGTCCCGGGCAGCGCGAGGTCGAGCAGCGTCCCGTCGTCGACGATCCGCGCACCCCAGGCGGACAGCCGCCGAGCGAGCTCGGGGGTCGGCGGGTTGTGGTGCGACAGGTGGATCGCCACGACGTCGGTCCGGTCCGTCACCGCGCCGACCGCCCGCAGCCGGCGTACCTGCTCGGGGAACGTCGCCAGGTCGAGGTGCTGCGTCCGGTGCTCGGTGAAGTCGCCGAACGTCTCCTCGACGAGCGCCACGTCGAACGCCGCGTCTCGGACCGCCTCGACCGTCGCCTCCGGGAGCGGTCCGGTGTCGGTGGCGTAGAGCACCCGCCCGCCGTCCGGCGCCGTCACGTCGTACAGCACCGCCGAGTCGCCGTGCGCCGCCGCCAGCACCCGTACGTCGTACCGTCCCGCCCGCAGGTGGTCACCGGTCGCGACCGGGACGAACCGCACCGGGGAGCCCGGCGCGACCCACATCCGGGCCGCCTCGATCACGTCCGGGGGACCGAGCACGTCGAGCGGGTCGTCGCCGGCCCACGACCGGAACAGCAGGAACGCCGGCGCGCAGTGGTCGGGGTGCTGGTGGGTGATCAGCACGTGGCGCAGCCGGCTCAGGTCGACGCCGGCGCGCTGGGCGGCGTGCGGGGTCTCGGGACCGCAGTCGAGCAGCAGCACGTCGTCGACGAGGGCCGAGGTCTGTCCGCGCAGCCGTCCCTCGGCCCGTGAAGCGGTGCAGGACGCGCAGGTGCAGAACGGGTTCGGCCAGCCGTCGGCCGAGCCGGTGCCGAGCACCCGGACCTTCACCGTCGCGGGCCCGGCTCGAACACCACCGGCGCGTCGAACGCCGCCCGCCGCGCTGCCCGCCGCAGCGCGCGCAGCAACGCCGACCCGGCGAGCAGGACCACCACCAGGCACAGCACCGCCCGGCCGATGTCCCAGGGCAACGACGTCGTCACGTAGAACAGCGCGTAGCGCCCGGCGTTGGCGAGCACGGCGTCCCCGGCGACGTAGCTGACCTCCGGGCCGTAGGACGCGAACGGCCAGAACCACAGGTTCATCACGAGCCCGAACACCAGGCTGACCACCGCCGCGTAGCCAGCGAGCACCAGCACCTCGGCCCGCCCGCGCACCCGCGGCAGCGTGCCGGCGAAGAACCCGACCCAGCCCGCCGCGAGCATCTGGAACGGCAGCCACGGGCCGACGCCGCCGGTGATCAGCGCGCCGACGAACAGCGTCACCGCGCCGAGCACGAACCCGAACCCGCGCCCGAACACCCGACCGCCGAGCACGAGTACGACGAAGGTCGGCTCCAGCCCGGCCGTCCCCGGGCCGAGCGCCCGCAGCGCCCCGCCGACCGCGGCGAGCATGCCGAGCATCGCCACCGACTTGGCGTCCATGCCGCCGGAGGTCAGCTCGGCCAGCACCACCGCGGCGAGCAGCGGCAGCAGCACGACGAACACGAACGGCGCGTCGCCGGAGTGGGAGGAGTCCAGCGCGGACCCCGGCTCGACGACGAACGGCCACCCGAACGCCACGATCCCGACGGCGAACACCGCGGCCAGCGCGAGCGCCGACCGGAGCCGGACCGGGACCAGGGTGACCGGGCCGCGCGCAGTGGTGGCCACCCGGGTCCCCAGCGGGCCGCTCACCGCGCCACCTGCTCGTCGGCCAGCGCCACCGCGACCTCGGTCGGCGTCAGCCACGGCTGCGGCGCGAGCACCTTGGCGACCTGCGGCGCGAACGCCGGCGAGGACACCACCACGTCGACGGTCGGCCCGTCGGCGACGAGCTCGCCGTCCGCGATCACGAGCACCCGCGTGGCCACCTCGGCGACCAGCTCGACGTCGTGCGTCGCCAGCAGTACGGCGTGCCCGCCGCCCGGTGCCCCGGCGGATCCGCCCGACCCGGCCGACCCGGCCGCCAGGTCCCGGAGGATCTCCACCAGCCGGTGCTTGGCGGTGTAGTCCAGGCCGCGGGTCGGCTCGTCGAGCAGCACCAGCGGCGGCTTCGCGGCCAGCACGATCGCCAGCGCGAGCGTGAGCCGCTGTCCCTCGGACAGGTCGCGCGGGTGCTGCTCGTCGGGGACGCCGGGGGAGAGCCGCTCGAACAGCTCGCGCGTCGTCCCCGCCGGCACGCCGGAGTCCCGGTCGGCCTGCACGCACTCCGCGCCGACGGTCGGGGCGTAAAGGAGGTCGCCGGGGACCTGCGGGACGAGCCCGACGTGGTGCAGCAGCTGCTGGGGCCGCACCTGCGAGGGCACCTGCCCGTCGACGTCCACCGACCCCGAGGTGGGCCGCTTCATCCCGACCAGCGCCTTGAGCAGGGTCGACTTACCGGCGCCGTTGCGGCCCATCAGCGCGACGACCTCGCCGCGCGCGATCGACGTCGAGATCCCTTGCAGCGCTGGGACCTGGCCGTAGGAGGCGACGAGGTGCTCGGTGCTCGCGACCTCCTCGCCGGCCTCGACGCAGCGTGAAGGCGCCGGGAGGTCCGCCAGCCGATCCCGCAGCGAAGCGGCCTGCCGCCGGGCGTCGCGCACCGACAGCGGCAGCGGCGACCAGCCCGCGACCCGGCCGAGCTCCACGACCGGCGGGGCGACCGGCGAGTCGGCCAGCACCTGCTGCGGCGTCCCGGAGACGACCGGCCGGCCGCCGCCCGGCACGAGGACGACGCGGTCGGCGTACTGGGCGACGCGCTCCAGCCGGTGCTCGGCGAGCACGACGGTCAGCCCGAGGTCGTGCACGAGCCGCTGCAGGGTGGCGAGCACGTCCTCGGCGGCGACGGGGTCGAGCGCGGAGGTCGGCTCGTCGAGCACCAGGACCCGCGGGTGCGTGGTGAGCACCGAGCCGATCGCGACGCGCTGCTGCTGCCCGCCGGACAGCGACGCGAGCGGCCGGTTGCGCAGGTCGGCGAGCCCGAGCAGGTCGAGCGTCTCCTCGACGCGCTTGCGCATCACGTCGGGCGCCAGCCCGAGCGACTCCATGCCGTAGGCAAGCTCGTCCTCGACGGTGTCGGTGACGAACCCCGACAGCGGGTCCTGCCCGACGTAGCCGACCACGTCGGCGAGGTCGCGCGGCCGGTGCTCACGGGTGTCGCGCCCGTCGACGACCACGCGGCCGGTCAGCGTGCCGCCGCTGAAGTGCGGCACCAGCCCGTTGACGGCGCGCAGCAGCGTCGTCTTGCCCGACCCGGTGCGCCCGACGACCAGCGCGAGCTCGCCCTCCGGGATCGTCAGGTCGACGTCGCGCAGCACCAGCCGCTCGGCGCCGTCGTAGCGGACGCTCACGCGCTCGAAGGTGATCACGCGGCCACCTCCTTGGTCTCGGCCCCGGCGGGCGGGGTGGGTACGGCGGGGGAGGCCGGTCGTACGACGGGCAGCGGAGGCGCGAGCACGGCCGGGAGCGCCGCGACCAGGATGCCGAGGCAGGCCAGCACCGGCACCGGCGGCACCGCGACCGGCGACGCCAGGAACAGCTGCTCCGGCGCGGTCTCCACGTTGACGAAGGTCGCCGCGGCCGCGACCACCCCGCAGCCGGTGACCAGCCACTCGGGCAGCGCCCAGACGTCGGGGCGGTAGCGGGTCCGGCCGGTGCGGCGCCCGCCGACGGCGATCCCGAGCGCCGCGAGGGCCGACCCGACGAGCAGCATCGGCAGCCCGAGCCACGCCGACGTGGTGCCGTCGAGGAGCCCGTAGACACCCACGCACACCCCGAGCAGGCCCCCGAACACCAGCAGCGCGGTGAGCCGTCGCGAGACCCGCGCGGAGTCCGTCGTACGCCCGTAGCCGCGCGAGTCCATCGCCGCGGCCAGCTCCACCGAGTGCTCGAGCGCGCCCTCGAGCACCGGCATCGCGAGCCGGGCCAGGCTGCCCAGGCCGCGGGTGCTGCGGCCCCGGAGCCGGTGCGCGGCGCGGACCCGCTGCGCGTCGGTGACCAGCTGCGGCGCGAAGGTCAGCGCGATCACGCAGGCCACCCCGATCTCGTAGAGCGCGCCGGGGACGTAGCGCAGCAGCCGGCGCGCGCTGCCGAGCGCGTTGGCCGCGCCGACGCAGCACAGGATCACGGCGAGCTGCAGCCCCTCGTAGAACGCCCGGAGCACCGCCTCGAGGGTGACCTGGCCGCCGAGCTTGAGGCCGCTGTTCTCGGGCATCGGCAGCGACGGCAGCGTGAACAGCACGGTCGGGCCCTGCGAGCCGGTGGAGAGCAGCGCCTGTCACGCGATCCGGATCGCGATGACGAGGACGGCGAGCTTGAGGAACGCGCCGTAGGACTTCGCCCACGGCGCGGTGCTGCGCCGGGCCGAGACGACCAGGCCGCCGACCACGAGGATCAGCAGCAGCGGCACCGGGTTCTGGGTGCGGCTCGCCGCGGCCGCCAGCCCGATCGCCCACAGCCACCAGGCCCCGGGTGCAGGTGCCGGGGGAAGGTGATCGAGTGCTGGGGGCGCATCGGGCTGGTCTCGGGCGGGTCAGACGTCGCGGTTGCGGCGGTAGAGCGGTACGGCGACACCGGCGAGCACGACGACCAGGGCGGCCGCACCGAGCAGCAGCCAGCCGTTGTTCGCGCTGTCGTCGGTGGCGTCGGCGGCCGCGGCGTCGTCGGAGGCGCTGTCGCCGGCGGCCGGGTCGGCCGTGGCAGGCAGCTGGAACGCCACGCTCTGCGCCTTGGCCGGCACGTCGGCGTCGGAGACCGGGTCGCCGCAGCCCTTGGCGGGGTAGCCGTCGAGCGCGCAGGTCATGCCCTGGTCTGAGCGGACGTCGACGACGGACTCGAGCACCTGCTGGCCGGTGGCCTGCTGCGGCACGACCGCGCACTCGCCGCGCGGCTCGGGCACCTCGGCGCCCTGCGCGTCGGCCTCGGTGCCGAAGTCGACGAGCACCGCGACGCGCTTCTCGCCGCCGGATGCCTCGGCGCCCTCGCAGACCGCGTCGAAGGTGACCTTGTCGAGGTCGGCGCGGGGGGCGATGCCCTGGGAGACGGTGGAGGTGCCGAAGCGCCAGCCCTCCACGTCGCCGTCCTTGGGCGTGAAGTCGCCGGGGCCGGTCTGGGCGAACTCCCAGTCGCCTCCGGTGAGGTGGGAGTAGTTCCAGTAGCGGTAGCCGTCCTCGGCGGAGGCCGATCCGGCCGTGCCGGTGACGAGGAGGAGCGAGGCGACGAGCGCGAGCAGGGAGCCGACGGTACGACGTACGGCGGGGGTGGGCGATGACATGGGCCAGGGGGCCTTTCGTTGCGGCGGTTCACATAGACGAGACCGGACCGCGGGGCGCCCTGGACGGGATCAGCCGTGGACCGGCTCCGTCCCGTAGACCTCGACGGATGAAGGGAGCCGCTGCTCCACCACGGTGTTCCGGCTCGTCGCGCCTCGGGGCTTCGAGGACGACCTACGGTTGCGGGTCAGCGCCGGCTTCGGACCGGCTTTCCCGTCGTGGGGCAGATGATGCTTCGCTCACGATCCCATGCCGCTCGTCGCGGCAACAAGGGGGACCGGTCGGTGGGCGGCGTTAGGCTCGCCACATGACGCACTCTCTCGAACCGTCCGGCTTCGGTCTCAGCGAGTCGACCCCGCGGTCCGCCTGGCGCTGGCGCCTCGAGGACTCCGCGGGCAACCAGGTCACCTCGGTGAGCGACAACCCGAGCTTCCCCTCGCAGAGCGACGCCGAGTCGTGGGTCGGCGAGGTGTGGCAGGACCTGGCCGAGCAGGGCGTCGACGCGGTGACGCTGTTCGAGGGCGACCGCGAGGTCTACGGCCCGATGAGCCTCCACCCCGCCTGAGCCCGGCCACTGATTACCAGGGGATGTCGGCGTTCTGTCACTTCCCCCAGGATGCAGTCCGCGGGGAGTAACCGAAGTCCGAGGGAAGTCAGCCGGATCGGTCCGGCGTTGGGCTCGCGGCTAACTGGCGGAAAGTCCCTTGCCGGTTAGTACGGCGGCGCCTATCGTCCCGGTGCAGGGGCTCCGGGGGGAGATCCCGCGACGGGAGGAGCCCTCGATGAAGCCGCTGTCCACGACTGCCCTGGCCGGTACGACGGTCGCGCTGCTGATCGGCCTGGCCGCGCCGGCCATCCCCGCCGGCGCCGCGCCGCTCGGCGGTGAGGACGGCGTTCGCTACGTCCGCAGCACC
This sequence comes from Nocardioides sp., assembly GCA_051960495.1. Lineage (GTDB taxonomy): Bacteria > Actinomycetota > Actinomycetes > Propionibacteriales > Nocardioidaceae > Nocardioides_B. The sequence goes on from JBQCEF010000274.1 coordinate 7,065, forward strand.
GCGACGATCCCGGCCAACAGCGGCGAGCCCACCGACGTCCGCGGCGAGGCGACGTGCCCGAAGGGCTGGGAGGCCATCGGCGGCGGCCACACCATCGCCTCGGCGCCCGGCCGGGGCATCGCCACCGGGATGAAGCTGGACCACCGGCGCTGGGTCGCCCGCGCGTGGCAGCTCGACAGCGCGGCGACGACGCTGACCACGTACGGCGTGTGCCTGCGCACCGACCGGGTCGTCGAGGAGGACGCCACCGAGTGGGAGCTGCAGGAGGGCCAGCACGCCAAGACCTTGTCCGGCTCGTGTCCCGGCGGCCGCGTCGTCAGCGGCGGCGTGACCTACTGGGGCGCCGAGCCGTCCGACTTCACGCTCAACTCCAGCTGGCCGGTCGACGACGGGTCCGACGACGACCTGGTCCCCGACGACGGCTGGAGCGGCCGGGTCCACTACACCGGCCATGGCGAGGAGAGCGTGTCGGTCTACCTCGTGTGCGTCGTCGGTGCGCACCCGTCGTACACCAAGCGCTGGGGCAACGTCCCGCCCGGCGCGACGGTCCGGATCCGTGCGTTCTGCCCGCCCGGCCGTCCGGTCCTCGGCGGCGGCGTGCGCGCGAACGGTGCCGGCAACGCCACCCACGTGGTCAGCTCCCGGCCGATCGACGGCAAGGACCCGGGCACCGTTCCCGATGACGGCTGGCTGGGCGCGGTCACGAACACCTCGCAGGACGACGTACGCCTGACCGTCCACGCGGTCTGCCGCTGACCTGCTGAGCACGCGAACGGCCGCGCGCAAACCTGCGCGCGGCCGCTCAGCGGG
>JBQCEF010000275.1:0-5302 GCA_051960495.1 Nocardioides sp.
CTGCCCGCGGCGTCCGACGCCTTGCCCAGCCGCAGCCGGAGCTCGTCGGTGCGGGCGAAGACCCCCTTCAGGAACGTCTTGGTCACCCGGTGCCCGAGCCGGTTGGCGGCCACGTCGGCGACCTGCCGCCCGGCCTCGGCGACGAGCGCGCTCGAGGCGTCGTTGCCCTGGACGGACAGCTCCGCGGGCCGCGGCTTCCCGGACGTGGTCGAGGCCAGCGAGCGCGAGAAGTCCTGCGGGATGGTGATCACGGCGTAGTAGCTGCCGTCGCGCAGCCCGCGGCGCGCGTCGGCGGCGTTGGTGACCTGCCAGCCGAGGTTGGTGCGCGCGTCCCGGTCCGGGTCGGTGAGCCCGGCCGCGAGCAGCCGGCCCGCCGCGATGACCTGCTTGTCCTTGCCGCGCCCCTGGGTCACCGGCTCGTCGAGGTTGACCACGGCGGCGGGCACCTGGTCCGCGCGCTCGGCCCGGTCGCCCAGCGACCACAGCACGAGCAGGCCGAAGACCAGGGGAAGGATCGTGGCGCCGACGACGACGCGGGTGGGGCGGAGCCTCATCGGGCGACCTCCGGGACGGGGGCGTGCAGGTGGGCGGGGGGTGCCAGGCGTACGACGTGCACGTCGGCCGGGGCGGCCGCGGCGCCGGCGACCACCGCCGCACCCTCGGCCGCGAGCCGGCGCAGCGACTCCCAGCGGGCGGCGACCACGTCGGGGGTGCCGTCGTCGACGTCGTCGACCAGCACGAGCGGGGTGGTGGCGCCGGTCGTCGCGAGGGCGGCAGTCGCGGCGCCGGGCCCGAAGGCGGCGGGCGCCGGCACGCGGCGTCGTACGGCGGCGGCCTCCTCGGGCAGCACCCGGTCCGCCACCACGGCCCGGCCGGTCGACGCGGGCAGCCTGCCGGACAGCGTGGCCAGCAGGGCCCGGCGCGCGAGGCGGTCCGGGGTCAGCACGGCGTGCAGCTCGCCGGCCCGGACGGTCAGCTCCACGGGCGTGAAGACCGGGCCGTGCTCGTCCTCCAGGCCGAGGCCCTCGGCACGGACCACGGCCGGCCCGTGCTGCTCGACCCAGGCCTCGTGCTCGAGGTGGCGCTCGAGGCCGACGCCCTCGACGTCGAGCCGGGGCAGCGCCGCGCCGAGCCGGCGCGGGAGCCACCACGCCCGGTCGCCGAGCAGGGCCAGCACGGCGGGAACCAGGGTCATCCGCACGGCGAAGGCGTCGACGAACACCCCGACGGCGAGACCCACGGCGATCGGCTTCACCGACATGTCGCTGTGGGGCACGAACGCTGCGAAGACGCTGATCATGATGACGGCCGCGGCGGTGACCACCCGGGCGCTCGAGGTGAACCCCACGGTGATCGCGCGGCGGGCGTCCCCGGTGTGGACGTACTCCTCGCGCATCCGGGAGACGAGGAACACCTCGTAGTCCATCGCGAGGCCGAACAGGACGCCCATCAGCAGGATCGGCAGGAACGAGATCACGGGACCGACCTTGGTGACGTCGAGCGGCCCGGCGAGCCAGCCCCACTGGAAGACCGCGACGACCGCGCCGAACGAGGCGCCCACCGAGAGCAGGTAGCCCAGCGTGGCCTTGAGGGGCACGGCGAGGGAGCGGAACACGATCGTGAGCAGCAGCAAAGAGAGGCCGACCACCACCAGGCCGAAGGGCAGCAGCGCCCCGCGGAGCCGCTCGGAGACGTCGATGGTGACCGCCGTGTGCCCGGTGACCAGCAGGTCGGTCACGTCGTACCGCTGCTCCAGGGCGGGGGCCCGGTCCCTGATCTCGCGGACCAGTGCCCGGGTGCGCGGGTCGGTCTGGGCGTGCTCGGGGATGATCTGCACGATGCCGAGGTCGGCCTTGCGGTTCGGGGTGGTGAGGGCGACGGCGCGGACCCCGTCGAGCTCGGACAGGTCGTGGCCGAGCCGCTTCATCACCCCGACGGGATCGGTGCTGGCGATGATGTCGACGGTGACCAGCAGCGGCGTGTTGAAGCCCGGTCCGTAGGCGTCGGTCACCAGGTCGTAGGTGACCCGCTCGCCGGAGCCGGGCCTCGCGGTGCCGTTGTCGGGCAGCCCGAGAGCGAGGTCCTTGGCCGGCACCGCCATGAGCAGCAGCACCCCGACGACCAGGACCACGGTGGCGGCGGGTGCGCGGGTGACGAGCCGGACCCAGCGTGCCCCGAGGGTGTGGGTCTCGTCGGGCGCCACGACGGCGTTGCGGGCGGCCCGCGACCCCGCCCGCGGCCGGATCCGCTCCCCGGCGAGCGCGAGCAGCGCCGGCACCAGGGTCAGTGCGACCAGCACCGCGACGGCGACCGCTGCCGCGGCGGCGAGCCCCATGACGGTCAGGAACGGGATCCGGGCCACGACGAGGCCGCAGAGCGCGATCACCACCGTCACGCCCGCGAAGATCACCGCGCTGCCGGCGGTGGCCAGGGACCGGGCGACGGACTCGGGCACCGCCATCCCCCGGGCGAGCTGTCCGCGGTGCCGCGACACGATGAACAGCGCGTAGTCGATCCCGACCGCGAGCCCGATCATCAGCGCGAGCGTGGGTGTCGAGGTGTTGACGTGGGTGACCGCGGCCGCGCCGAGGATGCCGGCCATCGCGACCCCGACACCCACCACGGCCGTGACGACCGGCATGCCGGCGGCGAGCAGGGACCCGAAGGTCACCGCGAGGACCACCAGCGCCAGCAGGACGCCGAGCCCCTCGACCCAGGTGACCTCGACGGACTTGTTCACGAACAGCGATCCGCCGAGGTGGACCTGCAGCGGCGAGGAGGCGCGCGGTGTCGCGGCCCGTTCCAGGTCGGCGACCGTGGCGTCGGAGAGGCGGTCGAGCGGGACGTCGAGCTGCACCTGGGAGAGGGCGTGCCGGCCGTCGCGCGAGACCGACAGCTCGTCGCCGCGCTCGAACGGGTCCGTCGCGAGCAGCACGTGGTCCACGGCCTCCACCCGCTTCAGCACGCCGGCCACCTGGTCGTCGTAGCGGCGCACGTCCTCCCCCGGCGGCGCGACGAACAGGATCTGGCCGGAGACGCCGGCGACCTCCGGGAAGCGCTGGTCGAGCACGTCGAGGCCCTGCTGGGACTCGGTGCCGGGGATGGTCAGGTCGTCGCGGAGCTGGCCGCCGAGGCCGGCGGCGAGCAGGCCCGCGGCCAGGAGGACGGCGACCCAGACGAGGAGGACCTGCGCCGAGCGGCGCGCCACGGCGTGCCCGAGACGGTAGAGCGCGGAGGACATGTTCGATACACTAACGAATCGAATACAGAAACGTATCGCGAGGAGGGGTCATCTCCGTCACAGCGCCGCCACCCGGTCCGGGCGCGTCCCCGCGCCGGCGCGCGAACACCCGCGCCCGGTTGCTCGAGGCCGCGCTCGAGGTGTTCGCCGAGAAGGGGCTCAAGCGCGTCACCGTCGACGACCTCGTCGGCGCTGCGGGCTTCACGCGCGGGGCCTTCTACTCGAACTTCTCCTCGATCGAGGAGGTGTTCTTCGCGGTCTTCGAGCAGCAGTCGCGCCGGATGATCAGCACCGTCCGGACGAGCATCGACGCGATCCCGGCCGGGGAGTTCTCGCCCGCCTCGCTGGGCCTGATCCTCGACAGCCTGCTGCCGCTCGGCCGCCGGTGGTACCTCGTGCAGAGCGAGTTCACGCTGCTGGCGCTGCGCAACGACGAGGCGCGGACGGTCTTCGCCGAGCACCACCGGATGTTCCAGAGCGAGATGGAGGAGCTGATCGGCGACATCATCGCCAGGCTCGACCGGGAGCCGACGATCCCGCTGCCACAGCTGACCGAGACCGCGATCGCGCTCTACCTGCACAGCCTGGCGCACGAGAACCTCGGCACCGGCGCGCTGGACAGCTCCGACCTCGTCGACGTCGTGCTCCCCCAGCTGCTCATCGGGCTCTCGCGGCCGGTGGGCTGAGCACCCCCGCGCCGGGCATCTCCTCGAACACCAGCTGCGTCTCGGTATGACGCACGACGGGGTGGATGTTGATGTGCTCGAGGACCAGGTCACGCAGCTCCTGGGCCGACCCGACCGCGACGTGCACCAGGTAGTCGTCCTCGCCGCCGACGTGCAGGATCCGCAACGCTCCGGGGATCTCGGCGAGCACGGCGTGGAAGCGGTTGACCAGGTCGCGGTTGTGGCTGCCGAGCCGCACCTTGATCACCGCCTGCAGCGGCAGGCCGAGCCGGGCGAGGTCGACGTCGGCATGAAAGCCGGTGATGACGCCCGAGCTCCGCAGCGCCCGGACCCGGTGGATGCAGGTCGACTCCGCGATCCCGACCCGGGCGGCGAGCGCGGCGTTGGTCAGCCGGCCGTCGGACATCAGCTCGGCGACGATGCGGCGGTCGGTGGCGTCCAGGGTCGCCGCAGAAGACTTCGTGGGGGCCGGGTCGGGCATCGCCGCACCTCCATGATCCTCGGCAGAGCAGGTCTTTGGACCTGACTTCTTCGACGCTCATTGCGTCTCATCGAGGATTCTCGCACGATCGAGCCATGGAGCTCTCCCTCGACTCAGCAGCCGTCCACGCCGGTCGCGACGACCTGACCGCGCTGGGGGTGCACGCGCTCCCGATCGACCTGTCGACCACCAACCCGCTCCCGGACATCGACTCCGGCGGGGCGTCGTACGAGGCGATGGCCACCGGCGGGCACCCGGGACCGGGAGGGCTCGTCTACCAGCGGCTGTGGAACCCGACGGTGGCTCGGTTCGAGGAGGCGCTCGCCGGTCTCGAGCACACCGCGGAGGCGGTGGCGTTCTCGACGGACATGGCCGCGGTGACCGCGTCCGTGCTGGCGGCGAAGGTGGAGCGCGAGGCGAGGCACGTCTTCGCGGTGCGCCCGCTGTACGGCGGCACCGACCACCTGCTCGCCTCGGGCCTGCTCGACGTCGAGACCACGTTCTGCACGCCCGACGGCGTCACCGCCGCCCTGCGCGAGGACACCTGCCTGGTGGTCCTGGAGTCACCGGGCAACCCGACCCTGGAGCTCGTGGACATCGCGGCGGTCGTCGAGGCCGCGCAGGGCCGCCCGGTGCTCGTGGACAACACGTTCGCCACCCCGGTGCTGCAGAACCCCGCCGACCTCGGCGTGGCCCTGGTGCTGCACAGCGCGACGAAGTACCTCGGCGGGCACGGCGACGCGATGGGCGGCGTGGTGGCGTGCGACGAGACCTGGGCCGGGGCGCTGCGCCGGGTCCGGGCGGTGACCGGCGGGCTTCTCCACCCGCTGGGCGCCTACCTGCTGCACCGCGGCCAGGCCACCCTGCCCGTGCGGGTGCGCGCCCCGCACCCCG
>JBQCEF010000276.1:0-5390 GCA_051960495.1 Nocardioides sp.
TGGACCAAGCACGTGCACCACCACGGTCGCGCGGTCGTGCTCGCGGCGCTCGGCTACGGCGCCGCGATCGCGCTGATGGGGGTGGCGCCGAACCTCTGGGTAGCTGTCGCCTGCCTGGTGCTCGCCGGCGGCGCCGACATGGTCAGCGGGGTGTTCCGGTCGACGATCTGGAACCAGACCATCCCCGACGCGATGCGCGGCCGGCTGGCCGGGATCGAGATGCTGTCCTACTCGATCGGTCCGCTGGGCGGGCAGACCCGCGCCGGCCTGGTCGCCGACGCCTGGACGGTCCGCGGCTCGATCGCGAGCGGCGGTCTCGCGTGCGTCGTGGCGGTGACCGGGACCGCGCTGTGGCTGCGCGACTTCTGGAGCTACGACACCCGCACCGACGAGCACGCCGTCGCCGAGCGTGCGGCCCGGGCGGCCGCGGCCGGGTAGCCCGCGACCCGGCGCCTCCTCACGCCGTGAGGTCTGCGGGGTTCCGCGCACCCGGGCATACCCGTAGTATGCGAACACGTTCTACCCCCGCGGAAAGGCCCCGGCGAATGTCCGTCACCGACGACCGCATGCAGCGGATGAGGCCGTTCACCGACGGCACCGCGGCCAAGATCCCGAGCACGGAGCTCCCGCCCGGTCCCCGCTGGCCGTCGCTGCTGCAGAGCATCGCGCTGGTGCGCTTCCGGCACTGGTTCGTGCCGCGGATGCACGCGAAGTACGGCGACGTCTTCACCGTCCGGATCATGCCGGCCGGGTCCGCGCTGGTGCTGTTCACCCGGCCCGAGCACGCCAAGGAGATCTTCGCCGGGGACCCCGAGGTCTTCCACGCCGGCAAGGGCAACGCGATCCTCGGCCCGATCATGGGCGAGCACTCGCTGCTGCTCCAGGACTCCGCGGAGCACAAGCGGGCCCGCAAGCTGCTGATGCCCGCGTTCAACGGCGCGGCGCTGCGCGGCTACCAGGACCTGGTCACCCGGATCGCCCGCGAGGAGGTCGACGGCTGGTCGCCCGGCGACACGTTCCGCTCGCTGGACCGGATGAACGCGCTCACGCTCGAGGTCATCCTGCGCGTGGTCTTCGGGGTCACCGACGAGCGCCGGCTTGCCGCGCTGCGGCCGCTGGTGAACCGGACCGTCGACGTCAGCCCGGCCATCCTGCTCGGCTGGGGCTACCCCTGGCTGCAGCGGTTCGGTCCGTGGAAGCGCACGGTCGACAACCAGCGCGCGCTCGACGAGGTGATGTACGCCGAGATCGCGGAGCGACGCCGGGCCACCGACCTGGCCGAGCGGACCGACGTACTGTCCCAGCTGCTGCGCGTCGGCGACGACGCGGGAGAGGCGCCGCTCACCGACACCGAGCTGCGCGACCAGCTCGTCACGCTGCTGCTCGCCGGGCACGAGACCACCGCGACGGCCCTGTCGTGGGCGCTCTACGAGCTCGGCCGCGACGCCGCACAGCTGGCGAAGGCACGGGCCGCCGCCGACGAGGGGGACGACGACTACCTCGAGGCCGTGCTCAAGGAGTCCATGCGGCTGCACCCGGTGATCCCGATGGTCGTGCGGCACCTGATGGCGCCGGCGACGATCGGCGGCTACGACCTCCCGCAGGGCGCCAACGTCGGCCCGTCGATCATCATCAGCCACGCGCGGGAGGACAACTTCGCGGAGCCGGCCGACTTCCGGCCCGAGAGGTTCCTCGAGGGTCACGTCGCGCCGAACACCTGGATCCCGTTCGGCGGCGGGGTGCGCCGGTGCATCGGGGCCGGCTTCTCGCTGATGGAGGGCGTCGCGGTGCTCCGGGAGGTGCTCGCGTCGTACGACGTGACGCTGCCGGACGGTCCGGCCGACTACCCCCGGGTCCGCAACATCACCAGCGTGCCGCGCCACGGCGCGCGGATCACCGTCACGCCTCGTTGAACGCGACCCGCCCTCCGCGCACCACGACCTGACGGACCCGGCGCAGCGCGGTGATGTCGTCGGCCAGGTCGCCGTCGACGACGAGCAGGTCCGCGTCGATACCGGCGGCGAGCCGACCCTTGGTGGCGCCGAGCCCGCAGGCCTCCGCCGCCCGCACGGTCGCGCTCGCGAGGGCGTGGGGCACCCCGGTGACCCCGGCCAGGTCGGTGATCGCCTCGGCGAGGTTCCCGTGGGCCTTGGGCGGGGCGATGCCGGCGTCGGTGCCGGAGACGAGCCGGACCCCGCCGCGGTGCATGCGGGCGATCAGGCCCATCCGCGCCTCGAACAGCTGCTCCGGGGTGACTCCGGCGGCCGCGATCTGCTGCTGGACGTGGGCGGGGGCCGTGCGGAACACGTCCGGGCCGAGCCCGCCGAGGGTCGGGCAGACAGCGACCCGGCTCTCCGCGAGCGCGGCGATCTGCTGGTCGCTGGCCGCGAAGTGGATCAGCGCCGCGAGGCTCGGCGGACCCCCGGGCAGCAGGAAGCTGGCGTGCTCGATCCCCTCGACGCCGACCGACAGGGCCTGCTCGATGCCGGTCGCTGCGTGCGAGTGGGCCGTGACGGGCAGGCCGGCCGCGTGTGCGCCGTCGACGATCCGGCGCAGCTGGGCGAGCGTGAACTGGGCGGCCCCGACCTCGGTGCCTGGCGTGTTGATCCCGCCGCTGGCCATCACCTTGACGACGTCGACGCCGCGCTCGGCCCGTTCTCGCACGGCGGCATCGATCTCGGAGTCGCTCGAGACCTCGCCGCCCAGGTAGTGGCAGTGGCCGCCCGGGCTGGTGATCGGCGGGCCGGAGGCGACGATCCATGGCAGACCGTCGTCATGGGCTCGCTGACGGGCGCGGCGCAGGACGACGTTGAACCGCCGGTCCCCGAGATCGCGGACCGTGGTCACCCCCGCGGCGAGCTGACGCCGCAAGGCTTCGGTGACGACCCCGTCGAGCTCCTCGTCGGAGTAGCCCGCCACCCGTTCCAGCGCCAGCGGACCGCTGTCGGCGACGAGGTGGACGTGTGCGTCGACGAGGCCGGGCAGCACGGTGGCGCCCCGTGTTCCTCGACCGGGCAGCCCTCGGGCACGTCGTACGCCAGCGGCTCCACGCCCATGATCGTGCGGCCCTCGACGAGCACCGTCGCCCCGCCCGCGGCGAAGCGCTCGCCGTCGAAGGCGTGCGCCGCGCGGATGGCGAACATGGCTCGATGCAACCGCGGCAGCAGCCGCCGGGCAATGGCTCCACCGGGCCACCCCGATTCGTCTGCGCTGTTTCGTCGGTTTCGAGCGGGGGGATCGCAGACGAATCGTTGGTCGGGGGGCTCAGCCCGCCAGCGAGGCGAGCACCTTCTCGAGGTAGGCGCCCTCCTCCTGCGGGTCGAACGTGAACCCGGCCTCGAGGGCGTGGGCGCCTCGCGGCCGGTTCGGGTCGCGCGGCGCGTCCGGCTCGCAGGCGACCAGGTCGATCTCGTGGCCGGCGACCGAGGCGATCAGGTGCTCGTTGCGGATGTGGTAGAGCCGCGAGGACACCAGCACGACCCGCTTCGGCGGGCTGTAGAGCAGGCTGAACATCGCGCTGCCCGCGTATCCGGCGACCACGTCCGCCTCACGGAACAGCGCCGCCTGGTCGGCCATCGAGTGGTCCTCGGGATAGACGATCGTGAAGCCGGCGTCGCGGAACACGCCCTCGAGCTCCTCGGCGTTGTGGCAGGCCCGCTTGTCGCCGCGGCGCGAGCAGAAGATCCGGGGCGGCGGTTCGGCCAGCGTGGCACTCGCGACCAGCGCGTCACCGGTGCGCCGCCACACCTCGGCGATCTCGGGGTGCACGTAGGCGGGCTGGGAGAACATCGGCGTCGCCGCCAGTAGCCGCTCCACGCGCACCGGTCCGCGGGCCAGGACCAGGTCCTCCGGCGCGATGCCGGCCGCGGCGTAGAGGGTCCGCTCGAAGTCAGCGATGTCCCGGTCGTGGTTGAGCAGCAGCAGGGCCTTGAGCCCGGGGTGGGCACGCTTGGCCGCGGGCCACGCCCACAGCCGCGAGAGCTGCTCGGTCATCGCGTGGCCGAAGTGGCCGCGGTGCTCGGAGTCGAGGTGGAACCAGCTGCCGGCCAGTTCCTCGGGCTCCGAGGCGTCCTTCGGTGCGGCGAACCGCGGGCCGTGGTCGTGCAGGTAGAGGTTGCGCAGCCGGGGCCGCTGGTTATGCCGGAACGTGTCCGGCAGGATCAGCCGGCCGCTGGTCACGAGCTGCCCGGGACGGCAGGTGACGTCGGCGTACTCCCGCAGCGCCAGGTCGGGGCTGACCAGGGTGTCAGCCAACGCCTCGACGATGGCGGGCTCGTTGGACCGCACCGTGGCACCCGAGGCGAGGGTGGCTCCCGGGACCCGGTCGATGACCCGCCCGAGCGAAGGCCCGCGCGCATCGAGCACGTCGTCGACCTCCTCCTCGCGCAGCTTCGCGAACGAGTCGACGCTGCTGGTCACCGACACGTGACCGGCCTGCACGCAGATCCGGCCGGCTGCCTGCGCGAGCACGTGCCGGTCCTTGCGTCGCAGGGGTACGTCGTCCCGCGGCGGTCGCTTGTCGCGCACCAGCCGCGCCACCAGCCGCGACATGCCGCCGTCCTTGCCCGGTGACTCCCCGAGGTCGACGCCGCGCACGACGTAGCGGCCGCCGGTGCGCAGGTGGAAGAACGTCTCGCGCAGGCGGTCGGCCCGGTCGGCGCCGCGGCGGGTGTCGTCGAGGATCAGGTCGAACGGCCCGGCCGCGGCCAGCGCGGTGTGCAGGCCCGCGGGATCCCCGTCGACCGTCACCTCGGCCACCGTGGCGCCGGCGGCCCGCACCACGGCCGCGGCGGTGCTCGGGCGCGCACCGACGACCACTGCGGTGACGGGCGGGCGCCCGTTGACCTGGTCCAGCGCGTCCTGGCACTCGTCGAGCAGGGCCCGGTTGGCCCGGCCGCGCTTCCAGCCGGCGGCCCACGCCGCCTCGTGCAGCGCGGCGCCCTCGGACGGTCGCCGGCCGGCCGTCTCGAGTTTCCGCTGCCTGCGGGGGCCCGGTATGCGCATCCGTGAAGGATACGGGCGGCACCGGGTTTCGCCGGGCTTGCCCGGGTGCAGGATGATCGGACCATGGCTGCCAGCGACGACGACTCCGGGTGGGGCCGCCAGCTCCTGATCGGGCTGGGGGCGCTCGCCGCGGTCTCGCTGCTGGTCGGCGGCGTCATCGCCGTCGTCGCGCTCGGAGCCGCCAAGGTCACCGGTCTCGACAGCTCGTCGGCCGGCGGTCCGGTCGAGGAGCCCAGCCTCTACATGCCGACCGGCGAGCCGACCACGACGCCGCAGTCCTACCCCGACCCCAGCTACAAGCCGCCGAGCCCCACCGAGTCCGCGAGCCCCGAGGGCGAGCCGTCGAAGACGCCGAAGTCGCGGGCGATCACCCTGCAGGCGTTCCC
>JBQCEF010000277.1:0-8028 GCA_051960495.1 Nocardioides sp.
GACGATGGGCTTCGACGTCACCAGCGGTGGCCTGCGGATCGTGCTCGACGCCCAGGTGCCGGCGGTGGTCAGCCACTACCTGCGCGAGGACGTGGACGGCTTCCTCGCCGACCACGGCCTCGAGCCGGCGGACGTCGAGTGGTACGTCGCGCACCCCGGCGGCCCGAAGGTGCTCGAGGCGATGCAGGCCGCGCTCGGGATCAACCGCGACGCGCTGCAGGTGACCTGGGACTCGCTGGCCCGGATCGGCAACCTGTCGTCGGCGTCGGTGCTGCACGTGCTCGCCGACACGCTGGCCGACCGGCCGCCGCGGCCCGGGTCCTACGGGCTGATGCTGGCCATGGGGCCGGGGTTCTGCTCCGAGCTCGTGCTGCTGCGGGCGCCGGAGGCCGGGGCGTGAGCAGCGAGGCCTGGTTCACGCTGGTCGTCGCGGCGGTCGCCCTGGAACGCATCGCCGAGCTCGTGGTCTCCACCCGCAACGCCGCGTGGTCGATGCGCCGCGGCGGCCGCGAGACCGGCCAGCGCCACTACGCCGTGATGGTCGTGCTGCACACCGGCCTGCTCGCCGGCGCGCTGGCGGAGGTGTGGCTGCGCCGCCCGGACGTGATCCCGGTGCTCGCCGCGACGATGCTCGCGCTCGTCGTGGCCTCGCAGGCGCTGCGCTGGTGGTGCATCGGCACGCTCGGGCGTCGCTGGAACACCCGCGTGATCGTCGTACCGGGCCTGCCGCCCGTCACCGGCGGGCCCTACCGGTGGTTCTCCCACCCCAACTACGTGGCGGTCGTCGTCGAGGGGTTCGCGCTGCCGCTGGTGCACACCGCCTGGGTCACCGCGCTGGTGTTCACGGTCTGCAACGCCGCGCTGCTGGCGGTGCGGATCCGGGTCGAGGACGCCGCGCTCGCCACGCTGCCGCGCCCCGGCGCAGGTAACACAGGCGACGGCGACCGTGCCAGGGTGGAGCGGTGAGCGACCTCCTCGTCGCCGGCGGCGGCCCGGCCGGCCTCGCGACCGCGCTCTACGCCGCGCGCGCCGGCCTCAACGTCACCGTGTGGGAGCCGCGGGCCGGCGCGATCGACAAGGCCTGCGGCGAGGGCCTGATGCCCGGGGCGGTGACCGCGCTCGGGGGGATCGGCGTCGACCCGGCCGGCGCGGAGCTGCCCGGGATCCGCTACGTCGCCGGCCACCGCCGGGTCGAGGCGCCGTTCCGGTCCGGTCCCGGTCGCGGCGTCCGTCGTACCGCCCTGCACGCGGCGCTCCGCGGCGCCGTCGACGACGCCGGGATCGCCGTGGAGGAGCGGGCGGTCGTGGACGTCCACCCGGACGGCGACGGGGTCACCGTCGACGGGCACCGCACCCGCTACCTGGTCGGCGCGGACGGCCTGCACTCCCCCACCCGCCGCGCGCTCGGCCTCGACGGCGACCCGGTGTCGCTGCGGCGCTACGGCCTGCGGCGGCACTACCGGCTCGCGCCGTGGACGTCGTTCGTCGAGGTGCACTGGGCCGACTCGACCGAGGCCTACGTGACCCCGGTCGGCGACAACCTGGTGGGCGTGGCGATGCTGACCGCGACGCGCGGCTCGTTCGACGACCACCTCGCGATGTTCCCGGCGCTGCGCGAGCAGGTCGCGGACGCCCCGACGGCCGGCGACGTGCTCGGCGCGGGGCCCCTGCACCAGCGCGCCGGGCGCCGGGTCGCCGGCCGAGTGCTGCTCGTCGGCGACGCGGCCGGCTACGTCGACGCGCTGACCGGCGAGGGGGTCGCGCTCGCGGTCGCACAGGCCCGCGCCGCGGTGGCCGCGATCGTCGACGGCGACCCCGAGCGCTACGAGCGCGACTGGCACACGATCACCCGCCGCTACCGGCTGCTCACCGCGTCGCTGGTCGGCGCGACCCAGGTCGGTCCGCTGCGCCGGGCGCTGGTGCCCGCGGCCGAGCGGCTGCCGGGCGTGTTCGCCGCGGCCGTGAACTCGCTGGCGAGGGAGGCGTGATGGCGCCCGGAGCGGAGACCGAGGAGCTCGTCGTGCTGGTCGACGACGACGGCTTCGCCCTCGGCGCGATCCCGAAGCGGACTGCGCACCACCAGGCGACGCCGCTGCACCTGGCGTTCTCCTGCTACGTGTTCGACGGCGACGGCCGGCTGCTGCTGACCCGCCGGGCGCTGCACAAGCCGACCTGGCCGGGCGTGTGGACCAACAGCTTCTGCGGCCACCCGGCGCCCGGCGAGGACATGGTCGCCGCGGTCCGGCGCAGGGCCACCCAGGAGCTGGGCGCGACGCTGACGTCGCTCGAGCTGGTGCTGCCGCGGTTCCGCTACCAGGCGACCATGGCCAACGGGGTGCGCGAGAACGAGCTCTGCCCGGTGTTCGTCGCGACGACCGCCGAGCCGGTCCGTCCGGATCCCGCGGAGGTGGACGACACCGAGTGGGTCGCCTGGGAGACGTTCCGCCGCGAGGTGATCGACGGGTCGCGGCCGGTGTCGCCGTGGTGCATCGAACAGGTGGCGGCGCTGTCGGGGGTCGAGGGCGAGCCCGGTCGGTTCGCGGCTGCGTCGTACGACGAGCTGCCGCCGGCCGCGCGAGCCGCGCCGACCACGCCCGGTCAGGCCGGGCTCGCGACGCCCTCGTAGGTCCACGCGACGATCCTCGGCTCGCCCCTGGTGTACGACGACTCGAGCCGGTCGATCTTCAGGCCGGCCGCCTCGATCAGCGCCGGGATGTCGCGGTTGAGGTTGCAGCCGACGGCCACCACGTTCTGGATCGGGTTGAGCCGGTCCTGCCAGCGGGCCACCCCCTCGTCGGGTGCGCGGCCGTGCTCGACGAAGTGCAGCGTGCCGCCGGGCTTGAGGACACGGCGTACCTCCCGCAGCGCCGCGACGGCGTCGGGGATCGTGCACAGCGTCCAGGTGCTCAGCACCGCGTCGGCCGACCCGTCCTCGAACGGCAGCTTCTGCCCGTCGAGGCCGGCCATCTTCACCGTCACCGGCGACGCGGCGATCCGGTCGGCGGCCAGCTTCGCGCCGGTCTGCATCGGGTCGACCGCACGCAGCCGGGTCACCTCGGGCGGCAGGAACGGCAGGTTGTGGCCGGTGCCGAACCCGATCTCGACCACGTCACCGGCGAGGCCGGCGCACACCCGCTGCCGTCGCTCGCGCGCGGTCTCCGTGTCCATGACGAGGTTGACGAGCCGGGGGAACACGACGTCGCGGTAGAGATGCCTCATCCGCCCATCCTTGCTCGCACCTCCCCGCCTCCGCCACAGTGGCACCATGCCGCTCCGCACCAAAACCACTTGGTTCGGCGTCGTCCTCGACGCACCGGACGCCCGTGAGCTCGCCTACTTCTACCGCCGGCTCCTGGGCTGGACGATCTTCAACGAGTCCGACGGCTGGGTGGACCTCGCGCCGTCGGAGGACGCCGGCTACAACCTCGCGTTCGCCACCGAGAAGGACTACGCGCGGCCGGTGTGGCCGACCGTCGACGGTCAGCCGCAGATGTCGATGCACCACGACCACGAGGTCGACGACCTGGCGGAGGCGGTGGCCTACGCGGTCGAGGTGGGCGCCGAGCAGGCGTCGTACCAGCCGCAGGACAACGTTCGGGTCATGCTCGACCCGGCGGGGCACCCGTTCTGCCTCTACAAGGACTGAACGAGCCTCCGGGCGGCTGCTAGTAGGGGGCCACGTAGAGCCGGGAGGACCGGTGCACCTCGACGTGGCAGACCCCGTCGGGCAGCCGGCACACCAAGAGGTCGCCGTGCTGCGGCGGGAGGTCTCCCCCGCCCTCGTTCGCCCAGACCACGACATGGTCGTCGTCCAGCCACTGGGCCGTGCGGATCACGCTGCCGCCCCACTCGAGGCCAGGTGCGGTGTACCCGCGCGGCAGCCGCAGCCGGACCTCGTCGCCGCTTGTGCGGGCGAGTGCCACGGGGTCACCACCGCCGGTGACCGTGACCAGCCGGCGCCCGACCTGGCGGAACCACGCGACGTTGCTGAAGCCGGGCTCACCGAACCCCAGGTCCGCCCGGGCGACGTCCGCCGCGAGGATCCGGGCCCGCGTCCCCAGCTCGGCGTCCAGGTCGCTCATCCTGACCGTCCCCATCTCGCCCGACACCACGTCGAACCGGAACACCGTCGGGTCCGTGCACCGGGGGGGGCCCCGGAACCAGCAGCCGGGTGGCCACGGGTTCCTGCCGGCGAGCCAGACGTGGTCCTCGTCGACGTACAGCACGAGCAGGTCGTGGCCGGCGCGGCGGGCGGGGATGCGGGCCGCCTCCGCGCGTCGCGAGGTGTCGTAGACGACGAACTCGTCGGGTTCCTCGTTCCGGCCGCCGGTCATGTCGGCCCAGACCACCAGGGACCCGGAGTCGCCGGTCGTCACGACCCCGCCGTGCGCGGTCGGCGCGGCGGCGTACCCGGACGTGCCGATCACCGCGGTGGTCTCGCCGTCGGTGACCCACAGCGTGCCGTCGAGGGACGCCTCGTAGACCGCTCCGTCGTCGGTGGCGTCGATGAACGCGACCGGATCCTCCGCCTCGACCGTCTTGTCCCCCACGTGGACCGTCGACCCTTCGGCGTAGACGAGGGGGCGCGGGCCGACGGGGCCCCCGGTGGCGCTGCTCGACCCGGAGGGGGCCGCCGGCGCGACCGGCGGTTCCTGCGTGTTCACGCTGGCGCGGCTGCCGAGGACGGAGACGACCGCGACCGCTCCGACTGCGGCGGCCGCGGTGGCGACGACCGCCAGCCGGCGTCGGCGCTGACGCCTGCCCGCCTCGGCGATCAGCCCGTTGAGGTCGAGCTCGGGCACCCCCGCGGCGTTCGCGCTGCGACGGAGCAGGTCCGCCAGGGGCTCGGTCATGAGGTGACCTCCCGTTCGACCGGCGTGGACTCGTCGAACGTCCGGCCGAGGCCCTGCCGGAGCCTGGCCAGACCGGCGAAGACCTGGCTCTTGACCGCGCCAACGGAGCACCCCATCACCTCGGCCGTCCGGGCCTCGGAGAGGTCCTCGTAGTAGCGCAGCACGATCGCGGCGCGCTGCCGCGGCGGCAGGTCGCGCAGCTGAGCCACCAGCGCGGCATGGGTCGCGACTGCGTCACCGGTGTCGGGCATCCCCGGGTCCGGCACCAGCTCCGTGGGGCGTTCGTGGGAGGACCGGCGCCGGCGCCACGAGATGGCCGTCGTCACGATGGCCTTGCGCGTGTAGGCCTCGGCCTTGCCGGGGTCCCGAAGTCGTGGCCAGGCCAGGTAGGTCTTGATCAGCGACTCCTGCACCAGGTCCTGCGCGAGCTGGTGGTCCCCTCCGGCGATCAGGTAGGCCGTGCGGAAAAGGCTCGCAGACCTCGCGGCCGCGAACTCGGTGAAGGCGGTGGTGGCGACCGCGTTTCGCACTGCCAATGTCCACCCTCGATCCGTCAGGAACCGACGCGCACGACTTGATCTTCCACCTGTTAGACGCCGGTGGCAGCACCGAAGGTTCGGAACGGGATCGTGAGCCCGGCTATCGGGCGGCGGGCGCCGGGGCTGTGAGTCGGCGGCTGCCCGGTGTGTAGTGGGTGTGCAGCAGCCGGTGCCGCTCGTCCTGGGTCAGGCCGGCGCGGAGCGTTGCGACCTCGGCGTTGTCATGAGACCGCCGCTTCGGCAGCGCGGCGTCGGTCGCGTAGAGCCCCATCGCCCGCTGCCGGCGCACCGCCATGTCGAAGCCGCGCGGCTGCCCGCCGCCACCGACGCAGCCGCCGGGGCAGGCCATGACCTCGATGAACGCGTACGGCGAGCGGCCCTCCCGGATTTGCTGCAGCAGCGGTGCGACGTTGTGGAGCCCGTGTACGACGGCGACCTCGACCGGCCGGCCCGCGAGGTCGAGCGTGGCCGCCCGGACGCCGGCCATGCCACGCACGGCGTGCACGTCGAGGTCCGCCATCTCCGTGCCCGTCACCAGCGCGTGGGCGGTCCGCAACGCCGCCTCGAGCACGCCGCCGGTGGCCCCGAAGATCACCCCGGCTCCGGTCTGCTCGGACAGCATCGGGGTCGGGGTGTCCTCCGGCACGTCGGGCAGGCGCAGCCCGGCGGCCTTCAGCATCCGGATCAGCTCGCGGGTCGTGAGGACGACGTCGACATGGGGCCGGCCGTCGTCAGCCATCTCCTCGCGGGCGGCTTCGAACTTCTTCGCGGTGCAGGGCATCACGGCCACGCTGACGATGCTCGCGGGGTCGATGTCCCGTTGCTGCGCCCACCAGTTCTTCGTGACCGCACCGAGCATCTGCTGCGGCGACTTGCACGTGGACAGGTGCGGGAGCAGGTCGGGCCAGTAGGTCTCGGCGTAGGTGACCCAGCCCGGGCAGCAGCTCGTGATCATCGGCAGCGCTGCGGCTCCGGCGCCCGCGCCCAACCGGTCGACGAGCTCGGTCGCCTCCTCGACGATGGTCAGGTCCGCGGCGAAGTCGGTGTCGAAGACCGCGTCGAAGCCGAGCAGCCGCAGCGCGCCGTACAACCGTCCGATCAGGTTCGTGCCCGGCGGCACGCCGAAGGCCTCACCGACGGCCACCCGGACGGCGGGAGCGACCTGCACGGTGACGGTCTGCTCGGGGTCGGCCAGCGCCTCGCGGACCCGCGCGATGGCGGACTTCTCCACGATCGCCGCCGCCGGGCAGACGTGGGTGCACTGGCCGCAGTTGACGCAGCGGTCCGGGTCGATGACGAGCCGGGTGTCGTGGCCGCGGCCGACGAAGCCGATGGCGCCGACCGGGCAGATCGTCTCGCAGCGACGGCAGAGCACGCAGTTGTCGTGCTGCACCGTGAGGACCGGGTGGCTGTCGTCCGCAGGCTCCTGCGCGAGGTTCTCGAGCGGGTACCGTCCGAGGTGGAGGTCGTGGGAGGCCAGCATCGCGCGCAGCTCGCACTCCTCCGCGCCGTAGGGGCAGGTGACGCAGGAGGCCCGGTGCTGCAGCGCCGTGAGCTCCGCGCTGGTGTCACGGGCCTTGTCGAGCCTGGCGCTGTGCACGGTGATCACGGCACCGTCGTCCAGCGGCCTCAGCGCGTAGCGGCACGCGGAGACCGTGTTGGTCCGGCCGCGGGCCCAGCGGACCTCAACGTTGCACTGGCCGCAGTTGCCCGCTGTGTAGGGCGGCTTGGTGCTGCCCGGCGGCGTCTCGGGGAGCATGCAGAAGGTCGGGCACTCGACGCCGCCCTGATCCGCGGCCTGCTTGATGGTCGTGCCCTCGGCGACCGCGACCGTGACCCGTCCGGCGGCGACCCGGTCGTCGCGGACGAACGTGACGGTGACGGTCACAGCCGCCTCGCGTGCCCGGCGACCGCGTAGGCGATCGCGCCACCGGCCAGGGCGGTGACCAGCTGCGGCCAGCCCATGATGGCCAGCGCGAGCGGGACGACCGGCGCGGCCAGCAGCCCGGTGCCCGCGGCCAGGAGGGCGGTCGTCGCGAAGAGCCAGCCGAACTTCGCCGTGGCCGCCGCGACGACGCCCACGCTCCAGCCGCGCTCCAGCAGCCGCGCGAACACGACCACGAGCAGGGTGTTTCCGACGATGATCAGCGGCACCAGCGGCGCGAGCGGTGCCGGCAGCTGGCCGGATACGACCGCGAACAGGCTGGGCAGGACGCCGATGCTGATCGCGGCCCGGGGTCCGAGCAGCACCACGGCGACGAGCAGGGCGGCGTTGACGACGGTGCCGGTGAACAGCTGCGGCAGTCCCAGCATCGGGGCGAGCACCGAGATGCCGAGCAGGATCGTGAACGTGGTGGACGCCTCGGCAGCGCGTCGCACCGAGATGGTCCGGATGGCAGCCACGGGGTCCTCCTCGGGCAATTGTCGTCACTTCCACCATTTCGCTCCGAGACGTCGCCCGGTAGGGACCACCGGCCCGTCAGGAAGGTCGTTCGCACCCGCCCGGCGTCCCAGACCCGCGGATTATACAAACCGGATCACCACGATGGGACAACGCGGACCCTGGGCCTTAGCCCACCGCAAGTCGGCGGTCACCAAGGTAGAATAGATCGCTTAGGCGAGCGCGACTTAGGCCC
>JBQCEF010000278.1:0-12481 GCA_051960495.1 Nocardioides sp.
TTCCGTCCCCCTGGCCCCGAGACCGGCGGCCAGAACCCGTGTGTGCCGGGCGATTGCCCGACGCGTCGCTCAACGCACACCGCGCCGGTCCGGTTACGTGTGGGCTGTCCGAAATGCACATGTTTCCGCTACTGGTCCAGACCAGTAGCAGGATCGGCAAAGTCGCAGGTCACCCGGGGGTTTCGCGGCCAGTTCCCCGGGGAACAGTTGCCGCTCGCGTTCACCCCTGCACGTCGCCGGCGGCGCCCCGCAGCCGCTCGAGCCGGGCGCGCAGCAAGTCCGTCCGGTGGCTGTTGCCGTGCAGCTGCAGGTAGGCCGGACCGAAGACCGCCAGCAGGGCGTCGTCCAGGCGCCGGACGGCCCCCGGCGGGTACCGGTAGTCCATCCGGGCGTTGATCGCCGCGCTGTCGACCGACGTGAGCAGCCCGGCGAGCTCGTCGAGGCTGGTGATGCCGAGCTCGAGCAGCAGGCCGGAGACCCACTCGTAGTGGTCGGTGCGCGACCAGCCGGCATCCGCGTACCGGCCGGCCAGGAAGGTCGCCAGGTCCTCGGCCGCGATCCGGGGGTCGGACGCATCGACGTCGACCGGCCGGTCGCTCACCGTCGCCTGCAGCTGGTCGCGGATCATCGAGAACTCGCGGTCGGCCAGCTCGAGCAGACCCGCGGCGAGGGTGAACCGGCGATCGAGCTCGGGGACGTGCTCCTCGGGGATGGTCCCCTTGTAGCGGATCGCGTGCTCGAACTCCGCCCAGGCGTGCTGCAGCACGGTGCGCACCTGCACCTGGGCCCTTCGCCCGCGCAGTGCCTCGGGCGCCGCGCCCCGAACGGGGTCCACGCTGACGAGCAGGTGCCGGCTGGCGTAGCCGAAGCGGCCCTGCCGGGCGGTCTCCTGCCCCATGTCCCGGTCGTCGAGGACGCGCAGCTGGTCGTCGAGCAGGTCCGCCACGGCCGTGACGTCACTGCGCAAGTAGGTGATCACCCGGACGCCGATCTGGTCGGTGATCTCCTCGAGCGGGTCGCGGAACAACGGCACCCCGTCGAGCGTGCGGTCCGCCTTGGCCGCGAAGGAAGCGACGCTCTTGGCGCGGCCGGTGACGCTCAGGTAGTTGATGCCGGCGTCGTCGAGGAGCCGGGTGACCAGCGCGACGAACCCGTCGGTGATCCGACGCAGCTCGGGCTGCCGCTCGGCGTAGGTCCGGACGGCGGCCCTGACCGGGTCGGTCTCCGCCGGCGCGGATGATGTCGCCGGTGCGCTGTCCTCCGCCTGCTCACGGGCGGCCCGCGGCGACGGCGCGTGCCCCGGGGGAAGGGTCGGCGTGACGATGTAGCCGGTCGCGAGGTCGCCGTACGTCGTGGTCCGGTCAGGCCGTCGTACGGCGAACTGGGCGACGTAGGCGCACACCACCGCATCCACCTGGTCCTCGGCCCGGCGCAGCTGGCTCTTGCGCTCGGACGCGCCGATGCTCGCCACCAGGGCACGCCACGGTGCGTGCTGGCGCAACCGCAACGGGACCTCGGCGTGCTCGAGGCCCTCGAGCAGCTCGACGAGGCGGAGCAGCTCGGCCCGCATCCGCGCGAGGGTGCGGCCCGGCTTGTTCTTGTACTTCAGGGTCCGGCCGAGCCGGAACAGCGCCACCGTGGCCGGGTGGGGGTAGACCTCCACGGCCCGGCGGCCGCGGGTGGAGGCGGGGTCGATGTCGAGTCCGAGCAGCCGCGCGACCCGGGCCCCGCGGGGCTCACCCGCGAGCTCGGGCTTGCCGGTGTTGGAGGGATGGGCGCCGGCGTCGAAGCGGGCGAAGTCCCGGTTGAGCGCCGCCTCGCAGGGCCGGTTCCCGGTGGCGTTGGGCACCACGAGCGGCGCGTCGATCGCCACGAGGCACTCGCCCTCGGCGTACGGCTCCAGCGCCTCGAGGATGCTGGCGTCCGTGTCGTGCGCCGACACGCGCACGAGTGCCCCCTCGTCGTCGAGGACGGCCAGGCCGGTGGGCTTGTTCTCGCCCCAGGCGAGGTCGAGGCCGACGAAGTGCATGCGCACACCCTGCCCTGCCCGAGCGCGCGGCGCACGTCACCCGCTCG
Source organism: Nocardioides sp. (assembly GCA_051960495.1). Taxonomy (GTDB): domain Bacteria; phylum Actinomycetota; class Actinomycetes; order Propionibacteriales; family Nocardioidaceae; genus Nocardioides_B. The sequence goes on from JBQCEF010000278.1 coordinate 2,077, forward strand.
TCGAGACGAGCGTGACTTCAGCCGACGGCGAGGTCGCGGAGGCGGTCGATCATGGGGACGCTGGGAAACCTGTCGTCCTCGATGTGCTGCAGCAGGACCTTGGCGTACCCGGGCACGTCGTCCGGGGTGAGCAGCTCCTCGATCGTGTCCAACATCGTGGTGGAGGGATAGGGGTCCTCGGCCACCTTGCGCAGCAGGCTCTGCAGCAGCGCCTTGCGCGGGTCGAACTGTTCTGCGTCTCGTCGCTCGGCCATCGGGTCTCCCTCTCGTCGCACGCGTCGCGTCCCTGTAGCCCAGACGTCGACGCTTCAAACCCGGCGTCAGGCGGCCGGGCGGGCACCACCCTCGTCCTCGACGGACTCGCCGGGAGCGATGGGCGAGGACTCCCACCAGGGTTCCACGCCGGGTCGCGTGTAGTCGCTGTGGCTGTTCATCACGGGCCTTCCACGGTGCGGTCAGTCCCCCGCCGCGTCGTCGTTTACCGCACGTGGCAGCGTGAGAAACCCCCGGACGCCGGTGGCCTAGTCCGCCCCGCGGCCCGGGGCGAACAGCGCGCGTGTGCCACGATCGGCGCGTGGACACCGCCGAGTTCGACACCTTCATCGAAGGCCTCGACTACCCGATGTTCGTCGTGACCACAGTGCACGACGGGGAGCGTGCCGGATGCATGGTGGGGTTCACGACACAGGCCAGCATCGCGCCGCCGCGGATGCTGGTGTGCCTCTCGGTGAAGAACCGCACCTACCGGGTGGCCCGAGCTGCGGCGGTGCTCGCCGTGCACGTGCTCGACGCGGACGACGGGCCGCTGGCGAAGCTCTTCGGTGGTGAGACCGGCGACGAGGTCGACAAGTTCAGTCAGGTCCGATGGAGCGAAGGACCGGGCGGAGTGCCGCTCCTCGACGAGTGCTCCCGCCGGTTCGTCGGCCGCATCATCGAGCAGGTCGAGCTCGGGGACCACACCGGCTTCCTGCTCGAGCCGGTACAGGTCGAGGGCTCGGGTCAGGGCCCGGCGCTGCGCTACTCCCAGGTCGAGGGGCTCCGCCCCGGCCACCAGGCGTGAGGGGCGGTCGCGGATGCTGATGCGGCGGCTGCTGCCCGCCCCGATCGCCCAGGTCGACACGCTCGACGCGTACGCGGTCGCGGAGCCCGCCGGGCACCAGCTGCGGGTCAACATGGTCTCGGGCATCGACGGTGGCGCAGCCGTCGGTGGCCGCGTCGGTCTGCTCTCCGGAGCCGCGGACAGACGACTGCTGCACGAGCTCCGGTCGCTGTGCGACGTGCTGCTGGTCGGAGCCGGCACCATCCGCGCGGAGGGCTACGGTCCGCTCGAGCTCAGCGAGGAGGATCAGCGGCGCCGGGTCGAGGCCGGCCAGGCCCCGGTCCCCCGGTTGGCGGTCCTCACCCGGTCACTGGGGCTGGATCTCAACGCCCGCGTGTTCACGGACGCCACCGTGCGGCCGCTCGTGGTCACCACCGAGGCGGCGCCCCGGGAACGCCGCGAGGAGGCCGCCCGAGTGGCGGAGGTCGTGGTCGCCGGGACGGCTGACGTGGACCTCGGCCAGGCACTGCGCGAGCTCGCCGGTCGGGACCTCCCCCGGGTCCTCTCCGAAGGCGGCCCGCACGTCCTCGCATCGATGTTCGCCGCCGACCTGGTCGACGAGCTCTGCCTTGCCGTGGCGCCGGTGGTGACCGGCGGAACCGAGCTGCGGATCACCGCGGGACCGCCCCTGGAACCGCCGCGGCCGATGCGCCTGGCGCACGTCCTCGAGGCCGACGACTTCCTGTTCCTGCGTTATACCCGCGGGGCCTGACGGTGGGCGCGGTTCACCTCAGAGCACGCGCTGGAACTGCAGGCCGCGACCGAGCACCCGGTAGCCGAGCTGCTCGTTCACCTGGATCATGTGGTCGTTGGACTCGGCGTTCCAGGTGTCGATCGTCTCCAGCTGCGGCTCGATCTCGGCCAGCCAGCTCAGCATGCCCGCCTTGAGGCGCAGCCCCAGCCGGTGCCCGCGGTGGTCTCGGACGACGCTGGTGTCGTGCTGGTGGCCGATCGCCGGACGCTCCTGCTCCACCGCGACGATCGTGTGCCCGGCCAGCTCGCCGGTGGTCCGCTCCCGGACCAGGAGGTGGTGGAGCCGTTGGCCACGCCCGATGGTCGCGTTCTCGTAGGCGCGCACCCGCTCGGGCGGGAACACCTCGTCCTCGAGATCCAGCTCGTCCAGCGGCGCGTCGTTGATCGCCGCAGTCATCACCGCCGCCTTCTCCAGCAGGTCATCGGGCACCGGACCGGTGATGCGGAGCAGCTCGTAGTCACGGCTTGCCTCCGCCGCCTCGGTCTCCAGCTTGGCGACCAGGGCACGGTCGACCTCGGCGAGGAACTGCCGCCGGTTGATGGCCTGGCACTTCTTCTCGAAGCCGTGGGCGGCAGCGAACGCGTACGTCGACGGGGCATCCCAGCCGTCGATGCCCAGCTTGGTCCTCCCCGCCACCCGGGCGACGTCGACGAGACCGGCGAGCAGGGCGCTGCCCACTCCGTGCCGGCGTTGCTCCGGGTGCACGACGACGTCGACCCAGGCAAGGTCGGTGTTGTCCCAGTCGCTGGCCCAGTAGCTGCCGTGGCCGACGACCCGGCCGTCCGCGCGAGCGACGAACCGGCGCGGCGTCTCCCCGTCCCAGCCGTGCCGGGTCATGGCGATCCAGCCGCTCACCGTGCTGGGATGCGACCAGGGCGCGTCGGAGCGTTCGAAGGCGTTGTTGAGGGCGACCACGTCCTCGACCACGCCGAGGTCCTCGGCCGTGTACTCGGTGATCTCCATGGGTCCAGGGTCTCGCGCTGGCCCCGCCGAAGCGACCGATTAACAGTCGCGTGCCGGGCCCGCCCTCAGTCGCCGACGAGGATCGCCGCGATGGCTTCGTCCGTCCCGGCCTGGTGCTCTCGTTCGGTCCCCGGCCACACCAGCCGCGCGGTGGCGGCCAGGAACTCCAGGACGTCCCGGGTGCGCGTCTCGACCAGCGCTCGTCCGGTCGGTGCGCTGAGCGCGATGACGACCAGGGCTCGACCCTCGGCGTCCACCGACGGGAGCACCTTCACGTCTCCGTCCCCGACCGGCTCGGAGACGCCGTGCAGCAGCAGGTCACGCCCGAACAGCCAGGCGACCTCCTCCGTCCCGCGAAGGAAGGACATGCCCACGGCGTAGGGGTCGGAGGCGTCGTACCGCAGCTCGGCGACCAGCGGGACGGCGCCGCTGGGCCCGATCACGTCGACCGCCAACCGGTGCCGGATCTGGTGCGACGGCGTGCTCATCAGCTTCTCTCCGCAGACTCGTTCGACAGGACCACGGTGATCGTGGCAGCGCTCGCGAGACTTGACCAGGAAGCATTGCGACGTCTGCCCGTCATGGGCGAAATACCCAGGCGGCTGTGACCAGAAAAAGGCGGACCACCGGGTCCGCCGACGGTCAGGATGGCCGTGCTCGTCCCGGTTTGTGGGACTGGTGGACTGGTCCAGCGCCTCGGCACACTGTTGCGATGACCAAGGACCTCCGTGGCTGACCTCGCCGTCAGCACACCAGCACACCTCTCGGGTCCTCCCCCCAGCATCGACCGCTCCTCGCGAGTCGCACCGCGCACCGTCCTGCTCGTCGGGTCGTTCGGCGCCTTCCTGGCGTTCCTCGACGCCACGGTCGTCAACGTGGCGTTCCCCGACATCCGGGCCTCCTTCCCGCGTACGTCGATCAGCGGGTTGTCCTGGGTGCTCAACGCCTACAACATCGTGTTCGCCTCGTTCCTCATCGTCTGCGGACGGCTCGCCGACCTGGTGGGCCGCCGCCGGGTGTTCACCAGCGGGATCGCGCTGTTCACGACCGCGTCGGTGTGGTGCGCGCTGGCGTCCTCGCTCGACATGCTCGTCATGGCCCGCATCCTCCAGGCCGCGGGTGCGGCCATGCTGGTCCCGGCCTCACTGGCCGTGATCGTCGAGGCCTTCCCCGCCGGCCGGCGCGGACACGCGGTGAGCCTGTGGGGCGCCTCCGCGGCCGTGGCCGCCGGGCTCGGGCCACCGATCGGCGGCGCCCTCGTCGAGGTCGGTGGCTGGCGCTGGGCGTTCGCCGTGAACCTGCCGATCGGGGCAGCCGCCTGGTGGCTGGCGCGCCGAACGCTGGTCGAGAGCCGCGCGCCCGGCAGCAGGCGGGTTCCCGACCTGCGCGGGGCTGCCCTGCTCGCCGCCGCCCTGAGCCTGCTCACCCTCGGCATCGTGCAGGGCGACGCCTGGGGCTGGTCCAGCCTGCGCGTGACCGGAGCGCTGGCCGGCGCGGCCGTGCTCGCGGTCGGCTTCGTCCTCAGCTCGCGCACCCACCCCCAGCCGCTGCTGGATCCCGCGCTGCTGCGCATCCGACCGTTCACGACCGGCAACGCCGTCACGGTCGTGGCCGGGATGGGTTTCTACGCCTACATGCTCACGAACATCTTGTGGCTCCAGTACGTCTGGGGCTACGAGATTCTGCGGGCGGGTCTGGCGTTGGTGCCGGGGGCCCTGGTCGCCGCGGTGGTCGGGGCTCGGCTCGGCCCGGTCGCCCAGCAGCACGGCTTCCGGCGGGTCCTGGTCCCCGGCGCGCTGGTGTGGGCGGCCGCCTACCTCTGGTACGCCCTGGTCGTCGGGCCGGATCCCCAGTTCTGGGCGCACTGGCTGCCGGGTCAGGTGCTCAGCGGGATCGGCGTGGGAGCGACCCTCCCCGTGCTGGGCAGCGCGGCCCTGGCCGCCGTACCAGGGGGCCGGTTCGCCACGGCGTCGGCCGTCGTCTCGAGCACCCGCCAGCTCGGGGGCGTGCTCGGCATCGCGCTGCTGGTCGTGATCATCGGCACCCCGACGCCGCTGACTGCGGCCACGGTCCTGCGGCACGGCTGGATCTTCTGCGCCGTGTGCTTCGCCGCGGTCGCCGCCGGCAGCCTGCTCGTGCGGGTCGGCGACACGTCGACCGTCGTGGAGGACGGCGACGTCGGCGACGTGCGGACCCAGCTCTCGTTGCCGGACCAGCCCACCGCGTCTCCCGCGGACGTCCCGACGGACCGCGCCTCCTACCTCTCACGGCTGCCGGACTCGGTGCGCGTCCACCTCGAGCGGTCCGGCGACGAGGTGCTGGTGCAGGCGGGTCAGTGGCTGTTCGAGGAGGGCGAGCCCGCGGAGGCGATGTACGTCGTCCTCACCGGTCGGCTCGAGGTCGTCGCGCAGGACACCGTCCTGCGGGAGCTCGGAGCCGGCGCCATCTTGGGCGAGCTCGCCCTGCTGACCGGTGAGCCCCGGTCGGCGTCCGTGCGGGCCCACCGCGACAGCCGGCTGCTGCGCGTGTCCCGCGAGGACTTCGTCGCGGCACTCGGCACCGACCCGGAGGCACCGATGGCTGTCGCCCGGGCCCTCGCCGAGCAGCTGCAGTCACCGCGCCGAGGTGACGACCGGACGAGCAGCCGTCCGGCGGTCGTGGCGGTCGTCGGCCTGTCCCCCGCCGCCCCGGTCGACGCGGTGGCGGCGGCCCTCGCGACGGGGTTGTCCCGGCACCTGCGCGTCCACCTCACCTCGGGGGTCGATCCGGACGGTCTGGCGCGGGCCGAGCGCGACCACGACCGGGTGGTGCTCAGCGCCGGGCTCGACGGCTCGGGCCCCACGCCCTGGTGGGAGTCCTGTCTGCGGCAGAGTGACCGCGCCGTGCTCGTCGCCCGCAGCGAAGACACGCCGCCCCCGGCGTGGGACGGACCGACCGGAGCCGAGCTGGTCCTCGTCGGGCCGCGTCCTGCGGACGAGACCCTGGCCGCCTGGAGCGCAGCGGTCTCGCCGTGGCAGCTGGTCGTCGTCGACGAGGCCGACGTCCCCGGCGGCCTGCGCGGGCTCGTGGCGCGGCTCGCCGGCCGGTCCCTCGGTCTGGTCCTCGCCGGCGGAGGTGCCCGCGCGATGACCCACCTGGGAGTGCTCGCCGAGCTGGAGGACGCCGGGATCGAGGTCGGTCGGGTCGCCGGGGCCAGCCTGGGCGCGATCGTCGCCGCCTGCTGGGCGCGCGGGTGGGACGCGGCCACGACCGAGTCGGTGTTCTACGAGGACTTCGTCCGGCACAACCCCTTCGGCGACTACACGGTCCCCGTCGCAGCGCTCAGCAAGGGACGGCGGACAGCCGGACTGCTGCGCCGCCGGCTCGGCGACGGCAGCATCGAGGCGCTGCCGCGCCAGTTCCGCTGCGTGTCCACCGACCTGCTGGCCCGGTGCCGGCACGTGCACCGTGCCGGCCCGCTCGCCGAGGCGGTGATCGCGTCGTGCCGGCTGCCGGTGCTCTTCCCGCCCGTGCGTTCCGACGGTCGCCTGCTCGTCGACGGGGGCGTCCTCGACAACATGCCCGTAGGCCTGCTCACCGAGCGCGACGAGGGGCCGATCGTGGCGGTCAACATCGGGATGTCGGGCGGCGGCCCTCGTCCGGGTTCCGGGCGTCCGCTGCGCATCCCCGCGCTCGGCGAGACGCTCATGCGCACGATGATGATCGGCAGCGGCGGTGCCACGGACCAGGCCCGGGCAGCCGGGGCCTTCGTCGTCACGCCGCCGTCGCTGGGCGTCGGTCTCCTCGAGTTCCACCAGATGGATCGGATGGTGCAGGCGGGGCGGATGTCGGCGCGCGCGCTGCTCGAGGAGGTGGACGGGGACCTGTTCGGGTCACGGCCGTGAGTACGTCGCGACCAGGACCCCCCGGGCCGTCGCCCGCTCGGTCACGGCGGCCAACGCCTCGTCGAGCCCGACGTCACCGGTCAGGCCGGTCGGCTCGGCCAGTGCATAGACGATGAACCGGTAGCGGTGCTCTCCGTCGGGCGGGCAGGCCGGCGTGTACCCCGGGCCGCCTCCGGACGTGCGGGCCTGCACGGCACCGTCCGGGAGCGCGCCGCCGGGCAGCTCCCGCACCCCGGGCGGCACGTCGAGAACCACCCAGTGCACGAACGCCCCGCCGGGCGCGTCGGGGTCCTCCACCACGACGGCCCACGATCCGGGCCCGCCCGGGCCGCCCCGCCACGTCAGCGGAGGCGTGCTCCCGTCGCCGTCACAGGTGAAGCGGGTGGGCAGGCGGTCACCGTCGGAGAAGGCCGGACTGGTCACCCGGACCGACTCGGGCACGTCGGGCGCCACGTCGACCTGTGGCCGCTCCCCGCCGCCGCACGACGTCAGCAGCGCACAGGTGACGAGCACGCCCGTGAGACCGACCGGAACGCCCACCTTCCCCACGCTAGTCGCGAGGGGCGGAGCGGTCACCCGCCCTGATCACAGGCGCAGGTGCATCACGTGCAGGCCGACGAGCCCGGCTTCGGCGTCGTCGAACGCCTCCGGCACGGTGCCGATGACCTCGAAGCCGAGCGACTTCCACAGCCTGACCGCGCCGGTGTTGGTCTCCACGACGGCGTTGAACTGCATGCTGCGGAACCCCGCGCTCCGGGCCCACGCCACGACGTACTCCCCGAGGGCCCGCCCGACGCCCTGGCCGCGCCGGGCAGGGTCGACCATGAACGACGCCGTCGCGACGTGCGCGCCGCGACCGGGCCGGTTGGGCCCCATCTTCGCCGAGCCGAGGATGTCCTCACCGTCGCACGCGACGACGGTCGCTCCGGGCGGCGGCTCCATCCACCACGGGCGCGCCTCCTCGAGCGTCAGCCCCAGCGGGAAGGCGTAGGTCCGGCCGGCCTCGACGATCGCGGACCAGAACGGGTAGATGCGCGGCCAGTCGTCCGCCGTGGCGTCCCTGATCAGCATCGGGCCATCATGCCGGACCCCGGGCCTGCCGGGCGGTCAGCCGGCGAGCTCGGCGAGCAGCCTGGGCGCCTCCCCCGCCAGCTCCCGGGCGAGGAAGCCGACCGGGCCGATCCGCTCGGCGAGCCGGTCACCGCTGCTGGCGTGCAGGTAGGCACCCCAGACCGCCGCTTGGGCTGGGTCGGCCCCGCGCGCCACCAGCCCGGACACGTAGCCGGCCTGCACGTCCCCGGACCCGGCGACCCCGAGACCGGGGCCGCCCTCGAGCACCTGCCAGGTGCGACCGTCCGGGGTGGCGATGATCTTGCGGGTGCCGCCGCACAGCACCAGGGCGCGGGCCCTCTCCGCGAGCCGGACCGTCGCAGCAACCGGGTCGTCGTCCACCTGCTCGTCCTCCACCCCGAGGGTGCGGGCCAGCTCGGTCGGGTTGACGGTCATCACCGCGCGTCCGTCCAGGTGGTGCAGACCGTCGGGGTGGTGGGTGACGTACGCCGACCCCAGCGCGTCGACGACCACCGGCCCCTCGAGCTGCGGCACCACCTCGGCGAGCAGCTGCGCGGCAGTGTCCGGGTCGAGCAGGCCGGGACCGAGGAGCGACACGGCCGCCGCCCGGCCGAGGGAGACGACCTCGTCCGCGGCCGACGACGCGATGTCGCCGTTGCCGTCCTCGCCGAGCCCGGCGACGAGCGCCTCGGGCAGTGCCCGGGCGACCTGCGCGGCGTTGTGCTCCGCGGTCGCCACCTGGAGCTTGCCGCCGCCGACCCGCAGCGACGCCTCCCCGGACAGGATCACCGCGCCCGGTGTGCCCCGGTTGCCGCCGACGACCAGGACGACGCCGCGGGCCTCCTTGTCCGACCCGGGCTCGGGAAGCGGCCACTCCCGCAGCAGCTCGGTCGTGACCCGTCGCGGCTCAGTCATCGGTGGGCGCCTTCTGGTTGTCGGACGGCTCGTGGGTCACGTCGGTGCTCTCCGCCGCATCGACGACCGCGGTGTCCGCGACGCACTCCAGCTCGAGGCCGCCCTCGCCGCGGCGGTAGGCCGTCAGCGACGCGTTCGGGATCGTCGAGCTCTTGTCGATCTCCAGGAGCTCCTGCTCGGTGAGCCCCTCGAGCACGTAGCGGAACGTCATGATGACGGCCTGGTGGGTGAACATCCACACCCGTGCGCCGTCGAAGCCGTGCCGCAGGTCGGCGAGCAGCGACCGCACCCGGAGCACCACGTCCGCCCAGCTCTCCCCCGACGGGGGCGAGTAGTAGAACTTGCCGACTCTCTTGCGGCGCTCGGCCTCGTGCGCGTACTCCTCGCGGATCCCGGCCCCGGTGAGCCCGTCGAACAGGCCCAGGTCACGCTCGCGCAGCCGCTCGTCCAGCGTGATCTCCAGCGAGGTCGCCGCGACCGCCCGCCGGGCGGTCTCGAGCGCACGGGCGTACGGCGAGGACAGCACCAGGTCCGGGAGGTTGTCGCGCTCGGCCATCCAGGCACCGAGCGCATCCGCCTGGCGGCGTCCCGCCTCGGAGAGCTGGACGTCGGCGTCGCGGGCATCGAGGTCGAGCCGGGCCGCGCCCTGCTCGCGTGCCTGGGCGTCGGCGAGGTTGCCGACGCTCTCGCCGTGCCGCACGAGCACGAGCCTGCCGGGGCCGCGCTCGAGCCCGACCAGCCTGGGTACCGCCACTTCCTGCTCCTCTGCCTGGGCAACGTGTCGCAGTCGTACCCAATCACGCAGTGCTCTACCGCCGCGCGACGAACCGCGCCGCCTCCCGGCGCCGCGCCCGAACGCCTGGAACACGTTCCAGATCCCGGCGTTAGGCTGGCGTCATGTCCTTCCTCCACCGGCAGGTCCTCACGGCTGCGCTCACCGCCAACGCGCTGCGGCCGGTCCCCGGCTACTGGGCCCAGATCCCCGCCATGGTCGGCGGCTGGCTGACCAGCGAGCTCGCGCCGCACCTGCTGGCGCTCACCGCGGCCGACGCCGTGCGGGAACTGACGGTCGGCCGTCGGGACCGCCGCGCGCTGGCCGTCGCGGGCGGCAGCGCCCTGGGCCTGGCCGCCCTGATCGTCCAGGCGGAGGGCGCGAAGAAGCACGTCGACGCCGCGCTCGTCGAGGCCCTCGGGGACGACTACATGGAGCGGCTGTCCAAGACCTACACCGACCTCGACCTGTCGACGCCGTGGAGCCAGCTGGCGATGCCGTTCCGGATGCGCGACGACGAGGCGGAGGTGCTCAAGGATATTCCCTACGACGCCGAGCACGGCCGTCGGGGACTGCTCGACGTCTACCGCCCGCGCTCTGCCCAGCGCTCCGACGCGCCCGTGCTGCTCCAGGTCCACGGGGGCGGCTGGACGATCGGCAACAAGGACCAGCAAGGGATCCCGCTGATGCTGCACATGGCTGCGCGCGGCTGGGTCTGCGTCGCGATCAACTACCGGCTCAGCCCCCGCGACGCGTTCCCCGCACACATCGTCGACGTGAAGCGCGCGATCGCCTGGATCCGCGAGCACATCACGGAGTACGGCGCGGACCCGTCGTTCCTGGCCGTCACCGGCGGGTCGGCCGGCGGCCACCTCGCGGCGCTCGCCGCCCTGACGGCGAACGACCCCGCGTTCCAGCCCGGTTTCGAGCACGTCGACACGACCGTT
>JBQCEF010000279.1:0-9103 GCA_051960495.1 Nocardioides sp.
CTACGACCTGAGCGCGCAGACGCCGGCGGGACGACTGATCGCCGACGAGTACTTCCTCGAGGCCTACGCGCACGCAGCTCCCGACCGGACCGATCCCGACCTGTCCCCGATCTTCGCCGACCCCGTCGGGCTGCCCCCGGTCCAGCTGGTCGTCGGAGAGGCGGACATCCTCCTCGAGGACAATCTCGCCATGGCCGGTCGGCTGTCAGCCGCCGGCGTCGACGTCGGCCTGCGCGTCTACCCCGAGTCCCCTCACGGGTTCACCGGCCACCCCACGCCGATGGCGCGTGCAGCACACGAGGACATGACGGCGTGGCTCAGGCGACGTCTGGCCATCGCGCCGCACTGATCGCCCGACCGAACCTCAGCGCAGCGGGCCGGTCAGCGGCTCGGGGATCGGCTCCTCGGTGGCGATCAGCGACGGCGGCCCGACGGCGAGGCCGTCCTCGGGATCGGCGGCCGACGAGCGCGCATCGGCCAGCACGTCGGCGGGGACGTGCTGCTCGAGGAACCGTTTGGCCAGCCGCGCCGACGGGTGGATGCCGACCGTGGCCACGACGATGATGCCGGCGATGATCAGCCAGCCGGTGGCGCCCCAGTTCATCGCAAAGAAGGTGTAGAGCGCCGGCGCCCAGACCTTGCCGAGGGTGCCGCTGAGTCCGGCGGCGCCCTGGTAGGCGCCGCGCTGGCGCGGGTCCATCAGCTCGGCCTCGAACGACCAGCTCGCGGCCGAGAGGTACAGCTCGGCACCGGTCACGGTGACATGGCCGATCCAGACCAGCGCGATCGTGACCCACCCGACGGTGTCGTGCGTCGCCAGCGTGATGAAGCAGGAGACGACGAAGAAGACCGACGAGATCCGGGCCGCCCTCAGCGCGGTCGGCACGTCGTGCACACCGCGGGAGGCCGCCATGGGCAAGAAGATGCACATCACCGTGTTGGTGCCGAACAGGAACGCCAGCAGCACGTGTGGCGCGTCGGTCTTCTGCACCAGCCACAGCGGGATGACGATGTTGAGCAGCACCTGGTTGGTCCAGAAGACTCCGGTGAAGAACGTCGTGAGCAGCCATCCGACGTTGCGCAGGGGGCCGAGCCCCGGGACCTTGACCTTCCGCTCTTCCGCGCTCCGGTCGTCGTGGGAGGCCCGGGGCAGTCGCGTGATGGCGGTGGCGTTGACGAGGAACACGAGGGCCGTGAACCACGGGACCACGCGGAGCACGTCCAGCGAATCGAACGCGAGCGCGACGCCGCCGACGACGGAGCCGAGGGTGAATCCGACGTTGAGCGCGGAGTACATGTAGGCCCGCGACTTCACGCGCTCGTCGGGCGGCAGCACGTCGATCGAGTAGGCGCCGTACGCCGCGCCGCCGAGCGCGCCGATGACCTCCATCGTGACGGCCATGGCCACGTAGCCGGAGAAGTCGGTGATGAACGGCCACACCGCGAACATCGCCGCCTGCCCGGTCGAGCTGAGCGCCCACATCTTCTTGGGCCCGAAGCGGTCGACCAGCTTGCCCATCGGCACCGCCACCAGGAACGACGCGATCCCGGCGAAGGTCAGGCCGAGGCCCACCTGAGCCGCGGTCAACCCGACGATCTGGGTGAAGAACACCGCCGACCCGGCCATGAACGTGCCCTCGCCGAGGGCGAAGAGCAGCGACTGGAGGGCGAGCCGGCCGGCCAGCGGGGACGGCGGGCGGGTCTGGCGGAGGAGGGCGGCGAACATCACGGTGAATTGTGCTGGTTTGAACCCCTCGATGTCGCGCGATTTCCTGGGGTGGCTGACGTGTCGCGCGACACTGTTTGCCGTGCCACCTCCGCAGGACGTGCTCGACGCGCTGGTCGGTCTGACTTTCGTCGCCGTCGGCGTCTCGACGCGGCGCGCGACCCTCCCGATGCGCGCGTGGTGGGTGCTGGTGGCCGTGACCTGGTGGCTGGGCGCTGTACCCCAGCTGAACGTGTTGCACCAGGGTGTCGTCGCACTGGCGTTGGTGGCGTTCCCCACCGGCCGGCTGCTCTGGCCTGCGGGGCTCGCCTGGGTGGCGGTCGGCGTGCTGGTGGGCAGCGGCGCCGGCGGCCAGCCCGTGGCGGCGGCAGCTTTCGCGTTCATGGCGCTCGGCGTCCGCCACCTGTTCCCGCGACTCGCCTGCAGCGTGTTGGCCGTCGTGCTGGCCGGGCTCTGGGCCTGGTCACGAGGGAGACCCGAGACGTTCGACCCGGTCTCGGCCCTGGCGGGCTACGAGGTGGTGCTCTTGCTCCTGGCGACGGGACTGCCTGCCGGCCTCGCGTGGCGTGACCACGTGGTTGCTCGGCTGCGCGATCGCCTGCTCGCGAGCGGGCCGGCCGGGCTCCCCGGGCTCACCCAGGCGCTCCGACGCGCGCTGGCCCGGCCGGACCTCGCGCTGGTGCGGGACCTCGATGGGGTGCGCATCGTCGGCACCGAGGGGCTCGACGCCTCCACCCGAGCCGCAGTCACCCGCGCCGTGGACCTGACCCTGGCCCACGAGCACGCCCAGGCAACGCTGGACGACGCCACCCGCCAGCTCGAGCGAGCACGTGTGAGGCTGCTCGCGGCCTCCGACCACGAGCGGGAGCTGGTCGCTCACCGGCTGCGGACCGACCTGGAGTCCCTGCGACGAGCAGCCGGGTCGGTCCGGGCACATCCGCTCGTGGCGAGGGAGCTCGAGGGGGCCGCGCGAGAGATCGAGGCCCTCGTTGACGGAGTCCCCCTGCAACCGTTGGGCGAGGGCCGACTGCCGGAGTCGGTGCACCACCTTTGCGCCACGTACCCGGGTCCGGCGACCTTCGAGCCCCAGGACGTGGTGGGCACAGCCGCGGCCGAGTCCACGCTGTTCTTCGTGTGCTCGGAAGCCCTGGCCAACGTGGCCAAGCACGCTGGGGTCGCTTCCGTCAGAGTCCGTCTCACCGTCGAGGCCGACGACCTCGTCCTGGTGGTCGAGGACGACGGCGTCGGTGGGGCCGACCCGGTCCGCGGATCCGGCCTCACCGGGCTCGCGGACCGCCTCGCCACCTACGGCGGCACCCTGGTCGTCAGCGGGGTCCATCCGACGGGCACCCGCCTCGAAGCGCGGATCAGTCGATTCGCCGGTAGTCCTTGAGCGTGGCCTCGCCGGCTCCCCCGGTGGCATCGCTCAGGACCAGATCGCGGCCGCGGAGCTCCCACGACATCCGGTAGGACTCCAGGGCCCCGCAGTGCCCGGCCAGGAGATCGGAGACCGGCAGCAGGCAGCCGGTGGCCTCGGCCAGACGGTGAGCGTCGTAGACCCACCACAGCGTCTCGTCGTCCCCACGCAGCTCGCCCGTGTCGAGCGGGGCATCCGACACCTCGCCGCCGCAGTCAGTCCCCGGCAGGTCGATCGGGCGGCAACGCAGCTCGTAGCGCCCGTCTTTCACGGTGAGGGTCCACGTCCCGGTCAGGCCGTCGTTGTTCGTCAGCCCTGCACCCGCGACGTCCTCGAGCGTGATCTGCTTGCGATAGGTGCCGTCGGGCACCGGCGCGACCGTCCGCGGGATGGCTTCAGGCGCCGACGAGATGTCGTCCTGCCCGCAGGACCTGTCCAGCATGATGGGCTCGGCGGCCGGGCGGGGGCCCACGGCGGCACGGACCGCGTCGAGCAGCGGCCGCTCGGCGGGATCCGCCGCCAGCTGCCGGACGAGCGGGCGCCAGGCATCACGGAGCGCACTCAGCTCTCTTGGGCCGACGTTGCCGAACCGGACGCCCTTGTCACACAGGCGTTTGGCGATCAGCGGTTCCTCGTAGTCGGCCGACACCGAGTCCGCGACGGCTCGGGCGGCCGCGGCGCGGACCCACCGACGTTCCTGGCCCGACAGGTCGTCCCACGTCCGGCGACTGAACGTCAACAGGTACATCTTCGGCCAGAGGACCAGGTTCGCCGCGACGTACGGCGCCTCACGCACGTACCCGTTGGCGAGGTACTGGGCGAGGTCGAACTCGGCGCCGTCGAGCATCCCCTCCTGCGCCTGGTCGACCCACTCTCGACCGGCCCTGCGCGGCGTGGCGCCGAGGGCGCGGATCGCGGCGTCCTGGCCCGGCGACCCGTAGGACCGGAAGGCGACGTCTGCCCAGGCCGAGCGAGAGGTGAGGAAGCGTTCCACCCCGAACGGTCGTCGCAGCGGCCCGACGGCGAGCCCGAGGCCCACCAGGTCGGTCCCGTCCAGCGCGTCCACCGCCACGGCGCCGGCCTCCCCCGTGGCGATGCGGCGTTGGTCGTCGTACGACGCGATCATCATCGGGGTCTCGAGCGCCGCCAACCCCGGGATCCCCGCCTCGGCGAACGCCCTGGGCGAGGGCCAGCCGCCATCGACGTCTCCGCGGCCGATGGCCTCGACCAGGTCGGCCTCCGCCCGAGCGGCTCCTCCGCCCCAGTCGGTCTGGACCTCGACCTGGAGCCGACCGCCCGACACCTCGGGCAGCGCCCGGACGAAGCTGCTCGGCCCGAACGCGTAGCCGTTGTTGTCGACCAGGTCGATCGAGGCCAGGTGCAGCACGCGCGTGTCGTTCCCGGCCTTGTCGGTGGCACCGTTGCACGCCGCGAGGCCGGCCACCGCTGTCATCGTCACGATCGTCACCACTGCCGCCGCGAACGTTCGCATGCCCGACCTCCCTGTCCGTTCCCGACGCTAGGGCGCCGCGGGAGCCTGGCGTACCGGGTCAGCACCGGCACCCCCTGAGGAAAACCCTGCGCCTCGGCGGCGCAGGGTGTCCACACTGAGGACGTGCGCACATCCGCTCACCCGGTGGCGGTCGACGGCAGGCTCGCTGTCGTCACGTCGGCCTGCGCCGTCGGTCTCGCCTGCGTGACGGTCCTCCTCACCGCCGCCCTGCTCGCCTCGGAGCTGAGGGATCCCTCCCTCCCGGACAGTGCCCCACCCGGCGTGGCCGTGGCCGTGGTGGTCCTGCTGGCCGCAGTGGTGCCGGCGGCAACGGTGGCGCTCGGTGCGCGTCCGCTCGAGGCGGTGGGCCTGGCGTCGACCGGGATCACGACGTGTCTGCCCCTCTGGGCGGGGTGGACGTCGTTGCCTGCGTCCGCGCGGTTGGTGGCGTTGGCCGCCGGCCCGGTGGCCGTCGGCGGCTTCTCCCTCATGGTCGGCTCGCGCGCCGGGCTCCTCCTGGCGGTGGCGGCCGGCGCGCTTCACGTCGCGGCGTACAACCCGTTCCGCGACGTCGCTTGTGTGCGCGTCTGCCTCGACGTGCCTGCACGGCTCGACCTCTCGACGGTCGACCTCACCCGGGCGATCACCCTGCTGGTCGCCGCAGCAGCGACGCTCACGGTGGTCGCCGGCAGCCGTGGGGCCACCGGCTCTTCCCGGGCTGCCTCGCTGGGCGCGGCTCTCCTCGCCGGCCTCGCCGTCGTCCGCTGGCGGACGGTGGGCGACCCCGAGGTCTACGCGCGCCTCCTGCTCGCGGCTCCCGCCGTTCCCGGCCTGGTGGCCGTGCCGGGATTGCTCGGCTGGGCACGGCGGGCCCGTGCGCGCCACCGGGTCCGGCGTCTGGTCGCCGCGCTCAGCACCGACCCGGCCCGCATCCGCGCGCTGGGCGACCACGTCGACCTCCACGCGTTGTCCCCCGGCGAGCTCCTCGCCTGGCGCAATGCCGAGCTCCTCGCCCTCGCCCAGGCACGGGCGGCGGACATCCGCTCCAGCCAGCGGCGGATCGTGGCCGCGGCGGATGCGGAGCGGTACCGGATCGAGCGCGACCTCCACGACGGCGCCCAGCAACGGCTCGTCGGCGTGCTGATGCAGCTGCCCGGGCTCGGTCTCGAGACCGTCGACACGCAGGTGCGCAGAGTGCTCGACGACCTGCGCAACCTGGGCGACCGCGGCTTCCCCCGCGTGCTCGGGGACGAGGGGCTCGGGCCGGCGCTCGAGGAGCTGGCCAGCCGCGGTGACGCCGCGCTACAGCTCGACCTGCCGCCACTCCTCGACGTCGGCGCCGAGCAGGCCCGCGCCGTCTACGCTCTCGTCGCGGGCACGGCGACCGACGGCGAGGTCAGCGTCACGATCCGCCGGAGTGAGGACGGGCTCGCGGTTCACCTGCAGGGGGTGCCACATCGACCGCCCGAGGTGGTCGGGGACAGGTTCGGTGCTCTGGGCGGTCGGATCGAGGTCCGCGACGACGAGGTGAGGGGGGTGCTGCCGTGCGCGTGGTGATCGCGGACGACATGATGCTGATCCGGTCCGGACTGGCCAGGCTCTTGACGGAGGCCGGGGTGGACATCGCCGGCGAGGCCGCCGACGCAGATCAGCTGATGCGGCTCGTTGCCGTGGAACAACCCGATGTGGCGGTCGTTGACATCCGGATGCCTCCGACACAGACCGACGAGGGGCTGGTCGCCGCCCGGCACATCCGTCAGGAATGGCCCACCACCGCCGTGCTTCTCCTCAGCCAGTACCTCGACCCGCGCTATGCCCAGCGGCTGTTCGCCGACCAGCCCGCCGGCCTGGGCTACCTGCTGAAGGAACGCGTCTCCGACGTCGCGGTCCTGGTCGATGCGCTCCAGCGGGTCCACGAGGACGAGTGCGTCCTCGACCCCTCGATCGTGTCCCGCCTCCTCAGGCGGCGTCGAGCCGGGGACCCCCTGTCGCGGCTCAGCGGCCGCGAGCACGAGGTCCTCGCCCTCCTGGCCGAGGGACGGTCGAACCAGGGCGTGGCAGCCACCCTGGGAGTGAGCGAACGGACCGTGGAGGCGTCGTGCGCCAGCCTGTTTCGCAAGCTGGGCCTAGAGCCCTCGAGCGACACCAACCGCCGGGTGCTCGCGGTGCTCACGTGGCTTCGCCAGTGACCGTGTTTTCCGCAGGTGACGTGCGTGCTTTCCCCGATGCCAGGCTCGCGGGCGTCCGGGAGTCTCGTGGTCCTCAGCTCTCACCGAGGAGGACCCATGAGAAGGACATCGCTCTCCGCACTGATCCCGTTGCTCACCGTCCCGTTGCTCGTCACCGGCGCGCCGGCGTTCGCTGCGGAATCGCCGCGGACGGAGCAAGGCACGTTCGTCGAGACCCTCGAGTTCGACGACACGGAGTACTGCGTGGCTGAAGGCGTGCCCTCGTTCCACGTCGTCATGACTCTGACGACCGACTACACGGTGTTCTACGACGCCGACGGCGAGATCAGCCGGCTGATCGCCCACCACGCCCAGGAGGACACCCTCAGCGCCAACGGGAAGACGCTCTACGAGAACAATCACTACACGAACGTCTTCTACCCCGATGGCACCGCGACGACTGCGGGCAGCCACACCCACATCATCGGCGACCAAGGCATCGTGCTCCATGACGCCGGTCGACTCGTCGAGGACCCCGACGAGTCGGTGCGGTTCATCGCCGGCAAGTGGCCCGAGTACTCAGGCGCCACGTTCTGCCAGGAGCTCCTGTGACCGCGACCTAGAAGTCGTCCGCCGAGTCGAGCCCGCTGCCGCCGACCCGCCGGATGTGGACCCGCCGTGCCAGGCGGATCGCGGGGCGGGCCAGGAACTCGACGCTGCCCAGCACGAAGCACCAGGTCGCCACCGTCATCGTCGACTCCCAGAAGAACAGGATGCTGCCGACGAGGAACCACAACGCCATCAAGACGTCGTTGGCGATGCTCAGGGCCTCGTACCGCTGCCGGATCACGAGCTCGTCGTGGCCGATGTGAAGGGTCAGTGTCTTGTCAGAAGTCATCGCGTTCCTTGCGCTTGTGCAGGCTTTCTCGTCAGCGGTTCCCGAACACCGCGCGACGCAATCCCACGCCCGCCAGGGGCGCCGGGCCGGGCCCGTCGATATCGATGGCGCGGAAGGCGGCCGCGTGGCTACATTCGCCCTCGATGCAGCCACTCCGGGACGCGGTGAGCGAGGCGGCGGAGCGCACCGGGTTCTCCGGCGTGGTCCGCGTCGACGTGCGCGGCGAGAGCGAGGTCCTGGTCGCCTACGGTCTCGCGGACCGGGCACACGGGATCCCCAACAGGGTCGAGACGCAGTTCGGGACCGCCAGCTGCACCAAGACCCTGACCGCGCTCGCCGTGATGAGCCTGGCCGAGTCCGGAGTGCTCGGGCTCGACACCCCGGCGCGGTCGCTCCTCGGTGACGACCTCCCGCTGATCGCCGACGACGTCACCGTCGAGCAGCTGCTGGCCCACCGGTCGGGGATCGGCGACTACTTCGACGAGGAAGGGGTCGCCGCCATCGACGACTACGTCCTGCCGGTCCCGGTGCACCGGCTCGCGACGACCGAGGACTACCTGACCGTGCTCGACGGGCACGCGACCGCGTTCCGCGCCGGAGAGCGGTTCGCCTACAACAACGGCGGCTACGTCGTGCTGGCGCTGCTGGCCGAGCGCGCCAGCGGGGTGACCATCCACGAGCACGTCCGCACCCGCGTCTGCGAGCCCGCCGGCATGGCCGACACCGAGTTCCTCCGCTCCGACGAGCTGCCCGGCCGAGCCGCTCGCGGCTACCTCCACGCCGAGGGACTGCGGACCAACGTGCTCCACCTGCCCGTGGTGGGCAGCGGCGACGGCGGGATCTACTCCACCGTTGCCGACCTGGCCGCCTTCTGGGACGCGCTCCACGCCCGACGGAACCTCCCGCCCGAGCTCGTCGCGGAGATGCTCCGCCCGCGCAGCGACTGGCCCGAGGAGTCCGCGCGCTACGGCCTCGGCTTCCACCTCCACGCGACCGGCGAGGCGGCCTGGCTGGAGGGGTACGACGCCGGGGTGTCGTTCCTGAGCCTGCACGACCCGGCGTCGGGCACGACGTACACGGTGATCTCGAACTGGTCAGACGGGGCGTGGCCGATCGTCAACCTGCTCAACCGGCGGCTCGGCCTCTGAGGTCCCCGGCGTGACCCGGCGGCCGAGGATCACCTTCCCCTCGCCGATCCCCGGCCCGACCACGTGCCAGCCCTCCGACGCGTAGAGCCGCCGCGCGGGGTCAGTCGGGTCGGCGGTCGTCATGAGGAGCAACCGGTCCTGCGGCACACCCGCCAGGAGCGTCCGCATCTGCGCGCGGCCGCCACCCCGCCCGGGGGCCGCAGGACCCCCCGCCAGGCTGACCAGCTCGATGGGGCCGCCGCGCCACGCCTCGC